>NZ_VMLP01000005.1:0-25843 GCF_013276755.1 Streptococcus sp. 5004
GGAATCGTTCGACCGTATTGACCACTTAACAGAGGAAGAGAAAGCTGAGGCAGTTAAGAAAGTCAACGAAGCCCTAAAAGCAGCGAAATCGAATGTTGACGCAGCAAATACGAAAGCTAAAGTAGATGAAGCGAAGGCTAGTGGCTTAGGAAACATCAAGGGTGTCAGTGCCACTGCGGCAACTCACCAAGCAGCGATTCAGGAGTTAGAGCAAGCAGCAACAACTAAGAGGGAATCGTTCGACCGTATTGACCACTTAACAGAGGAAGAGAAAGCTGAGGCAGTTAAGAAAGTCAACGAAGCCCTAAAAGCAGCGAAATCGAATGTTGACGCAGCAAATACGAAAGCTAAAGTAGATGAAGCGAAGGCTAGTGGCTTAGGAAACATCAAGGGTGTCAGTGCCACTGCGGCAACCAACGCCAACGCTAAGGAAGAACTACGCAGAAAAGCGCAAGAGAAGAAAGCGGAGTTGGCAAACATCAAACACTTGACTACAGAAGAGCTGAACGAAACCAATCGGAAAGTTGAAGAAACCTTAAGAAAAGCTGAGGGCGAAGTCGATAAAGCGAAAGACCAAACTTCTGTAGAGAGTGCTAAGAACGATGGCTTAAGCGCCCTTGATAAAATTCTTGACGATATCATTGCTCGTATTAACCAAGGAAACTCATACATACCAGGTAATGGTGGCAATCAAGCAGGTTCAGATAGTAGAGGGGATACGGCTAGCCAAGGAGATAGACCAGCTCCATCTGGTGATGGCAGTCAAGGTGATGCAAATAACCAAGATCGGCCTACTACTCCAAACGCTCCTGCTCATTCGGGAAATTCGACGGATCAAGCTACTGGTCCATCTGCTCAACAGAGGGGAACAGGAAATTCGACAGAAGCAGAGTCTCCACAAGGGCTATCTGGAAGTTCTGTGACGGCTCCAGCTCGTAGCCGTAGAAGTGTAGCTTTCGCTGGAGGCGCTCAATCGAGTCAAGAGAAACAGGTTGATAAATCCGTCTTAAGAGATTTGATTCAAGACTTGGAAACTCGTTTGAAAGACTTGGATGGTATTGATCAATCTGTCATCGACGCTGCGAAGGTCATTCTCGGAGAGGGTCAAGAAGCCCTTAGAAATACTGACTTGACAGAGGCAGGCTTGAAAGAGATGACTGCCAAGATCAAAGAAGCACTCGAATCCTTGAAAGGCAAGCAAGCGACTAAGGATGAAGAAGAAACGAAACAAACAAGGAAAGAGCAAGGTCATCTTCCATACGGTACGATGATTGGCAGCCTTCTCGCCCTTCTTGGTCTCCTTCTCTTCCTCATCGCGCGTCGTAAGAAAGAGTCAGAACTCAAGAAATTGACCAAGGAATTAACTAAGGTTCTGCAAGAAAGCGACCTTATAAATGTAGATGCGAAAGTTCTCGACAAAGCACGAGAAACTCTCGCTCAAGCAGTTGCCTTCCTAGCCAATGAGAAAGAGTCTGACCACACAGAAGAGGAGTTGATTGATAAACTCAAAGCTATTCTTGCTCAGTTAAGATAAGTCAAACTTAGACGAGTTGGAAACTAGCTAGAATAGTGATTGATAGAATGTTGGAAAAACTCAATTTGAGGTGAACATTCAGAAAATCTTTCTCTGATAAAACGCATAATATCAAGCTTTTTAAGGCAAGGTATTATGCGTTTTTATCATTTTAAAACTTTTTGTTCCATCCTTTTTGTGATATTTTTCTCTCATTTCACAAATATTTCATATTTAGATTTTATAATAAGATATAGCTTTCCAGTTTTTACTATACTTTGATATTCAAATATGTTATACTATGATTATCAAAGTAAATGAAAGGGGTTACGAACATGACGCCAGAAGAAATGTACCTGACAGATCGATTGGACGTACAGATAGCTCATTTTTTAAAGAAAAGCGTTCAACATCGTAGACGCTATAAGGTATTAAAAATAACAGAAATCGTGGCAGGTTTCCTCATAGCTGTCTTTTGTGCTGTTCCTATGCCAGGTGATCGCTACCGTTTGATTTCGGTTGCCTTATCCAGTTTAGGCTTGCTGTGTGAAGGGATTCTCAATTTGTATAATGCAAAGGAACATTGGATTTCTTACCAAAAGACTGCGCAACTCCTGGAGAGAGAAAAATTCCTCTATCAATGCCAAACAGAGAAATATGCAGGAAAAACCAAGGCTTTTGCCCTATTTGTCAAGACATGCGAAGGTCTTATCTCAGAGGAAATCAACCAGTGGGAAAGTATCCAGTCAAAAGAAGTGGCAGCTAGTGCAGATGCTCCAGAGAAAAAAGAGTAGGAGGTGGAGGAAATGTCTCAATCCAGCTACCTATTGCCCTTGCTCTGGTTGAAAAAAGAAGCCGACAAGGAAAAGATGAGCGCAACTCAGTGCCAGATATTTTTCTTTTATTATCAACTGTTTGAACTCTTATTTGCTAGAGAAAGCGACTTGAGAGACTTATGTCTGGGAAGGCAAGGTTTTTATTTCTCGCAGTTAGAGAAAGATTTGCTTTCTGGAGTTTCCCACTTTCTAAAAAACTTGGAGGGAAAAGGGACTCTCAAGGCTAATCAAGAAGTATCAGCTCGCAAAGCCCTTTTTCTAGCCTTGACAACTAGCCAGTCAGATTGGCAAGAGTTAGCTCCTGTTTTTGATTTTTATCAGGCTGTAGGGAGACTTGAACATCCTTCTCTCTTGAGTTCTCAGGACAGACAATATCTGATGTGGATTTACCAGTCAGCTTTGGAGAAGGATTATAGTGTCAAGGTAATTGGCGACAAGCATTTTGTATTGAAGAGACAAGATGCTACTAAATTGACAGCGCGCCAAACTCAAACTTTGGAAATTCTGAGTCAATCAGAAGACTTGGTCAATCCTGTCTATGTTACATTAGGAGAAAAGGGGGTGCTCTTGCTTGATTAAGAGAGGAGATGTTGTAGCTCTTTATTTGCCTTTTCCGACTATTAGTAGCGATTTGGCTGTGAAGAATCATATGTATATTTGTATTGACAACAGTATGACTAAAAACAAAGAGTTGGTTAAAAATCAGACCTTCAAACCAGCCCTCTTGACCAGACGTTTGGTCAAGAACTTTATGATAGAAGAGCCGGATCTAGCTCGTAATCCTTTTACAAGACCAACCTTGATTGACTTAGATAAGGTATTTATGTTAGATAATACGGTCATTCCGACTTCTTATCTAGCCAGACGGCGACGCAATGTCTCAGAAGAATTGTACGAGGAAGTTTTGGATCACTTAGTCCAACCACGGCTGATTTCGCTGAACAAGTCTGAGTTTATGCAACTCAATCCAGGAACTTATTAGGAGGTAGAAGATGACAAATAAAGCAGTAAATGACTTTATACTAGCTATGGATTACGATAAAAAGAAACTCTTGACCCATCAGGGAGAAAGTATTGAAAATCGTTTCATCAAAGAGGGGAATCAGTTACCCGATGAGTTTGTTGTTATCGAAAGAAAGAAGCGGAGCCTGTCGACAAATACAAGTGATATTTCCGTGACGGCTACCAACGATAGTCGTCTCTATCCTGGAGCACTTCTCGTAGTGGATGAGACCTTGTTAGAGAATAATCCCACTCTTCTTGCGGTTGATCGTGCCCCGATGACTTATAGTATTGATTTGCCTGGTTTGGCAAGTAGTGATAGCTTTCTTCAAGTGGAAGATCCCAGCAATTCAAGTGTTCGCGGAGCAGTAAACGATTTGTTGGCCAAGTGGCATCAAGACTATGGTCAGGTCAATAATGTCCCAGCTAGAATGCAGTATGAAAAAATCACGGCTCACAGCATGGAACAACTCAAGGTCAAGTTTGGTTCTGACTTTGAAAAGACAGGGAATTCTCTTGATATTGATTTTAATTCTGTCCATTCGGGCGAAAAGCAGATTCAGATTGTCAATTTTAAGCAGATTTATTATACAGTCAGCGTAGATGCTGTTAAAAATCCAGGAGATGTATTTCAAGATACTGTAACGGTAGAGGATTTGAGGCAGAGAGGAATTTCTGCAGAGCGTCCTTTGGTCTATATTTCGAGTGTTGCTTACGGGCGTCAGGTCTATCTCAAGTTGGAGACTACGAGTAAGAGTGATGAAGTAGAGGCTGCTTTTGAAGCTTTGATAAAAGGAGTCAAGGTAGCTCCTCAGACAGAGTGGAAGCAGATTTTGGACAATACAGAAGTGAAGGCGGTTATTTTAGGGGGCGACCCGAGTTCGGGTGCCCGAGTTGTAACAGGCAAGGTGGATATGGTAGAGGACTTGATTCAAGAAGGCAGTCGCTTTACAGCAGATCACCCAGGCTTGCCGATTTCCTATACAACTTCTTTTTTACGGGACAATGTAGTTGCGACCTTTCAAAACAGTACAGACTATGTTGAGACTAAGGTGACAGCTTACAGAAACGGAGATTTACTCTTGGATCATAGTGGTGCCTATGTTGCTCAATATTACATTACTTGGGATGAATTATCCTATGATTATCAAGGTAAAGAAGTTTTGACTCCTAAGGCTTGGGACAGAAATGGGCAGGATTTGACGGCTCATTTTACCACTAGTATTCCTTTAAAAGGGAATGTTCGCAATCTCTCTGTCAAAATTAGGGAGTGTACAGGACTTGCCTGGGAATGGTGGCGTACGGTTTATGAAAAAACTGATTTGCCGCTAGTCCGTAAGCGGACGATTTCTATTTGGGGAACGACTCTTTATCCTCAGGTAGAAGATAAGGTAGAAAATGACTAGGAGAGAAGAATGTTTGCGACAAAAAGAGGCGATGCTCTCTCTGCGAATATCTGAAAGTTTATCTCTTGCCTAGCGATTTTCCTTTGGACTAGGCTCGTGATATTAAAATGAGTCTATCAAATAGGATGTGTAAAAAAGTAAAAAGGGTAGTGAAACTCCTTGCTATACAGGGGATTAGCTACCTTTTGCTTGTTTTAGAAGCTTTTCTATTGACTTCTTAGAATGCAATAGCGCCTATAAGAACTGTTGAATTTCAAAGTATTTACTTGAACTGTGATATGTCTGGAGTAGACTGTCAACAAAAGGTGCAGTATAATGGTTTTTATCGCTTATGTCTACAAACTCTAAACAGTAGTTTGAGCGGACTTTGTCAAACTTGGTAGAAACTTTCTATTTTCAGATAATGGTCTAGTTTGTTTTTTGAATGTTGATAAGGATGGAAAGGCAAGGAAATCTTGGCAACCAAAGTGCTATCCTAGTTGGATTTGCTGAATAAAATCCATTTCCTCTAGTGAAAATCGAAAAAACTTGTGTTATAATAAGAAAGATTAAAATGTGAAAAAAGGAGATTCCTAATGGGACGTAAATGGGCCAATATCGTAGCCAAGAAAACGGCTAAAGATGGAGCTAACTCTAAAGTATATGCAAAATTCGGTGTAGAAATCTATGTAGCAGCTAAAAAAGGTGATCCAGACCCAGAATCGAACACTGCTTTGAAATTCGTTATCGACCGTGCTAAACAAGCCCAAGTGCCAAAACACGTTATCGATAAAGCGATTGATAAAGCAAAAGGAAACACAGACGAAACCTTTACAGAAGGACGTTACGAAGGTTTTGGACCAAATGGTTCTATGTTGATTGTTGATACTTTGACTTCAAATGTCAACCGTACAGCGGCCAATGTCCGTGCAGCCTTTGGTAAAAACGGCGGGAACATGGGCGCTTCAGGTTCGGTTTCATACCTCTTTGACAACAAGGGAGTTATCGTATTTGCAGGTGAAGATGCCGATGCAGTCTTTGAGCAATTGCTAGAAGCAGATGTGGATGTGGACGATGTAGAAGCAGAAGAAGGAACAATCACTGTTTACACAGCTCCAACAGACCTTCACAAGGCTATTGTGGCCCTTCGTGAGTCAGGTGTCGAAGAATTCCAAGTGACAGAATTGGAAATGATTCCTCAGTCAGAAGTGGAATTGTCAGGCGATGACCTTGAAACCTTTGAAAAACTTTACAGCGTCCTTGAAGACGACGAAGACGTACAAAAGATCTACACAAACGTAGATGGATTCTAATTTAACCTAGAGAACATGATCCTAAGTGAAAAAATCACTTGGGATTTTTTGAATCAAGAAAATAGTTCTCTAGGAAACTTTTTCTTGACATCTCTTTTCAAAGTGGTAAAATAGTTCTCATGGAAACTTATTTAGTTCCTAGGAGAACTAAATGCAATGGTTAGAAAGGAGTTAGTATGGATAAACCCATGTTAGTCTTTAAGCGTTTTGGTCATCAGATTCACCTGATGGTGCAAAAGGAAGCCAAACGTTGTGGTATTGAATTTATGGGTGGGCCTCAAGGTCAGGTTGTTCGTTTTTTGGATAATCGTGAGAAAAACCAAGATTTGGTCTTGATTAAAGATATCGAGCAGGAACTCAATATTACCAAGTCTGTTGCTAGTAATTTGGTCAAGCGTATGGTGCAAAATGGTTTGGTGGAATTGGAGGCGAATCCTAGCGATAAGCGGGCAAAATTTGTTCGTTTGACGGACAAAGCACGTTCTCAAATGAAGCAGGTTAAGGCTTTTTTTGAACGAATAGACAAGCAGTTGATGGAAGACATTGATGAAGATGAATTACTGATTTTTGAGAAAGTCCTTGCTCAACTACAGGAAAATATCAAGGGAATAGGAGGAGAGAATGAAGAAATTAGCCAAACGAATTAGTAGAAAAGAATGGGGGATGATTTTACTAGCCATTCTCTTTACCTGCTTTTCGGTCTATCTGGAGTTGGAAGTGCCGACCTATATCTCGAAAATTACGGATTTGCTAGGAACTCAAGGTACCAACTTAGATGAGTTATGGCAACCAGCGGGTATGATGGTGGGAATGTCCTTTCTGGCCTTCTTGTCCTCAGTTGCAGTTGGATTTTTTGCGTCCAGAGTGGCGGCTTCTTATACTAGTAGGTTGAGAAGTGATATTTTTAACCGAGTTTTAGACTACTCGCAGACAGAGATTAAGAAATTCTCTATTCCAAGTCTCTTAACTCGTACAACCAATGACATTACTCAAGTTCAGATGTTGATTACCATGGGCTTGCAAGTGGTTACGCGTGGTCCGATTATGGCTATCTGGGCCATCGGGAAGATTTTAGGCCATTCAGAATACTGGCTCTGGGCCGTTCTTGTGGCAGTGATTGTCAACGTTTTGATGACGACAGTCTTGATGACGTTAGCCTTTCCAAAACAGTCCTTGATTCAAAGTCTGACTGATAAACTGAACAGTATTACTCGTGAAAGTTTAACAGGTATTCGCGTCGTTCGTGCCTACAATGCAGAGGATTACCAAAATGAAAAATTTGCAGCAGCAAATGATGAATTGACACGCTTGAATTTGTTTGTCAACCGTCTCATGGCTATTTTGAATCCCATCATGATGGGAATTTCAAGTGGTTTGAGTGTGGCGATTTACTGGATTGGGGCCTATGTGATTAACGACGCTGCTCCGATAGCGCGTCTGCTTCTCTTTAGTGACATGATTGTTTTCATGTCTTATGCTATGCAGGTTGTCATGGGATTCCTTCTCATGGGAGCACTCTTCATCGTTCTTCCCCGAACTATGGTCTCTGCTAAGCGGATTAATCAAGTTTTAGATTTGCATTCTTCTATCCAAAACCCTGCTCAAGTGCAGCTGGCTGATGAAAACCTCAAAGGTCAGGTCGAATTTAAGGATGTGACCTTCCGATATGCGGCAAATTCGGAGGCGGTTATTGAGAATGTTAGCTTTAGAGCAGAAGCTGGTCAAACAGTGGCCTTTATTGGGTCAACAGGTTCTGGTAAATCAACTCTGGTCAATCTGATTCCACGATTCTACGACGTATCAGCAGGAGAAATTCTGGTGGACGGTGTCAATGTTCAAGAATATGCCTTAGAAGATTTGCGCAACAAGGTTGGTTATATTCCCCAGAAAGCGGTTCTCTTTTCAGGTGATGTCAAGGGTAATCTAGACTTTGGACAGAGTCAAGAAACACCGCTTAGTGAGCAGGCTATGTGGCAGGCTTTGGAATTGGCTCAGTCTAAGAACTTTATCGAAGACAAGGAAGCGGGCTTAGCGTCAGAAGTGACCCAAGGAGGAACCAACTTCTCAGGTGGTCAAAGACAGCGTCTAGCAATTGCGCGTGCCTTAGCTCGGAAGCCAGAAATCCTCATCTTTGATGACTCCTTCTCAGCCTTGGACTACAAGACAGACCGTGTCCTACGCCAAGAGCTAGCAGAGAAAACCAAGTCTATGACCAAGCTTATCGTCGCACAGCGTATTTCAACGATTATGGATGCTGATTTGATTTTGGTCTTGGATCAAGGTAAAGTCGTGGGACAAGGCACCCACAAGGAACTTCTAGCTAATAACGAAGTTTACCAAGAAATTGCCTATTCACAACTATCGAAGGAGGAATTGGAACATGGAAAATAAGAAAATGTATCTCTGGAAACAGAGTAAACCCTATCTTGCAGGCCTCCAGTTTGCCCTTCTGATAGCCTTTCTAGCAACAATCGTATCCAATATCATTACTGTATATGGTCCAACCCGCATCAAGGAAATGACTAATATTATTGCCAGTGGTCTGGAAACAAGTGTGGATGTCGTGGCGGTTGCAGCTATTGGTGGTTTTTTAGCCGTGATTTATGTGATTGGACTTCTATCAAATTATTTGCAGGCCTTTCTGTTTACAACAGCCATTCAACGTTTTTCAGAGCGTTTGAGAAGAGCTATTGCAGAGAAAATCAATAGCCTACCATTGGGATATTTTGATGGACATTCTCAAGGAGATACCTTGTCTCGTGTGACCAATGATGTTGACACTGCAGCCCAGTCCCTTAATCAAAGTCTGGGAACAGTTCTTTCATCCACTTTACTGGTCTTAGCAGTCTTGGTAACCATGTTTGGGATGAACTGGATTTTGGCCTTGGTGACGGTTGTGTCAACTCTTGTTGGCTTTGCTTTCGTGTCTGTCTTTATGGGCAAATCCCAGGGCTTCTTTAAGAGTCAGCAACAGGATTTGGCAGCTGTCAATGGCTATGTGGAGGAAGTGTACTCTGGCCATAATGTGGTGACCAGTTACAATGCTATCGAGAGTACGAAAGAAGAGTTTGCGAAATTAAACAATCGTCTGTATGATAGTATCTGGAAATCTCAGTTTATTTCAGGGATTATGATGCCGATTATGATGTTTATTGGGAACTTTAGCTATGCCTTGGTGATTATCGTTGGTGCAGCCTTGGCTTTAAATGGACACATCAGTATCGGGATTATCGTTGCCTTTATGGCCTACGTTCGTATCTTTTCTCAACCTCTTTCACAAATCGCCCAAGGAATTACCAGTCTTCAGCAGGCTAGTGCGGCCATGGGACGTGTCTTTGAATTTCTAGCTGAAGAGGAGATGGAAGATGAATTCTATAAAGCAAGACAATTGAGCGATGTGAAAGGTCAAGTGGTCTTTGATAGAGTTTCCTTTGGTTACACACCAGAGCGAACTATTATCCATGACTTTTCTGCGACCGCTCATGCAGGTCAAAAGATTGCGATTGTCGGACCGACTGGGGCTGGTAAGACAACTATTGTCAATCTTTTGATGAAGTTCTATGAGATTGATAAGGGAAGTATCCGCATCGATGGTGTGGATACCAAAGAGATGAAGCGTTCGGAAGTACACGATGCCTTTTCAATGGTCTTGCAGGACACTTGGCTCTTTGAAGGAACCATTCGCGACAATCTTATCTATAACCAAAAAGGTATCAGTGATGAGCGCGTGATTGAAGCCAGCAAGGCTGTAGGGATTCACCACTTTATTATGACACTACCAGATGGTTACGATACAGTCTTGGATGATACAGTGACCTTGTCTGTCGGGCAAAAACAACTCTTAACTATTGCTCGTGCTTTGTTAAAAGATGCGCCACTCTTGATTTTGGATGAGGCGACTTCTTCTGTTGATACCCGTACAGAGGAATTGATTCAGAAAGCCATGGATCGTTTGATGGAGGGAAGAACTTCCTTTGTCATCGCCCACCGCTTGTCTACCATCCGAAATGCTGATTTGATTCTCGTCATGAAAGATGGCAATATCATCGAGCAAGGAAATCATGATGAGCTGATGGCGCAAGCTGGTTTCTACGCTGACCTCTATAACAGTCAGTTTACAGAAGACGAAGCAGAAGAATAAATCCAAAGAAGGCTTGACGGCCTTCTTTTTCTGCACTATACTAGAAGATAAGTGTTTCCCTGCAAGCAAAATTTGAGTAAGTAATGAGAAAATATATGAAAAATTATCAAGAATGGTATGACCATATTGCTGCTAATATTGAAAATAAGCTCTTTCTTCTGAGCCTGTTAAGAACTTTCAATCGGTTCATGACAGTAGTTATGCCTATAGTTTATCTGACCTTGTTAGCAATTATCTATCTCCAACAAGGACTTGGGAAACAAGTCTTGATCTATGTGTTTATCCCTGCATCAGGTTTTGTGATTTTGTCCTTTCTTCGTAAGAAAATCAATGCTCCTAGGCCTTATGAGGAATGGGATATTAAACCCTTGCTTGACAGAGATAGTCCTGGTCAGTCTATGCCCAGTCGTCATGTCTTTTCAGCAACCATTATCTCCATGGCTTGCTTGCATGCTAGTCTAACTATGGGGATGATTTGTTTGACATTATCAGCCTTCCTCGGTCTAGTGAGAGTCTTAGGGGGAGTGCATTATCCCAAGGATGTAGTAGTTGGTTATATTTGTGGTCTTGCGTGGGGTGTGATTTTCTTTCTATTTTGACCTGTAAGTTAAGGTGGCCATACAACCACTTACGAGTCTAAAGTAACCACTTGCTTTTTTGCTCTTGTTTTCTTATTTTGGCTTTGATATAGTAGAGTTAGAAAGGAGATGGAATGAAGTTACGAATCGAAATTGACAGCAATTTAGAGGAAACTGAAATTATCATCAAGGCAGCGACTTTGACAGATGAGATTGCAGATTTACAGCGGCTCTTGCAAGAGTCCAAGTCTCCTCGGTTGATTTTTTACAAGGGGACGGGCGAATATTATCTGGACTTGTCGGAAATTCTCTTCTTTGAGACGGAAGGCAGCAAGATTTATGCCCATACCCAGAAAGATGCCTACGAGGTTCGGCTTAAACTCTATGAGTTAGAGGCTATCCTTCCTCGTTATTTTAGTCGGGTATCCAAGTCAACGATCGCTAATATTCGGCAAGTTTATTCGGTGGACAAGTCCTTTTCAGGAACGGGCACCATTTCCTTTTATCAGACCCACAAGGAGGTTCATGTGTCACGGCATTACCAATCCCTCCTAAAAGAAAATCTAAGAAACATGAGGTAATAAGATGAAAAAGAAAGCATTTGGTATTGTGTTGCTTATTTTGGCGGCTTTAATATTATTACAGGGGAATTTTGGGATCCCTTCTCTTGGAGGGCACATTTGGCCCTTGCTTGGTATTGCATTTTTTGCCTATCAATCAGTTGAAGCTTTGCTTCGTCGTCATCTGACATCAGCAGTTTTTACAACTTTTGTAGCTCTCATGATTGCTAATCATTTTTATGACATTTTACCGATTCCAAATCAGACGCTAATCTGGGCAGGAGTTCTAATTGTTCTCGGAGTAAACATGCTGACTTATTCTAACAGAACTTGGAATGGAAAAAAATGGTGGTATGATGGTAAAAAGACCATTCTGACAGACAAGGAAGTTGCTTTTGGAAGTGGGACTTTCTATAAACAAGATCAAGATCTTGTAGACGACCAAGTAGAAGTTGCTTTTGGAAATGCAAAAATCTACTATGACAATGCAGAGATGTTGGGTGATTTTGCTACTCTGGATATCGAAGTTGCTTTTGGAAATGCAACCGTCTATGTTCCACAACACTGGCGTGTCGATTTGAAAGTAGAAACATCCTTTGGTGCAGCCAAGGCGGACGCTCCTGTAGCTCCAACAAGCAAAACCTTGATTATTCGCGGGGAAGTGGCCTTTGGGAAGTTAGGAATTGTCTACGTTAAATAAAAAAATCTTCCAATTCCCTTGCAAAAATGAAGAAAGTGTGATAACATAGTACGGTATGTGGTGCTAGCACATCCGCTATATTAGATCTAATAGGAGGAAAACACAATGGCTAAAGTATGTTACTTTACAGGTCGTAAGACTGTATCAGGAAACAACCGTTCACACGCGATGAACCAAACAAAACGTGCCGTAAAACCAAACCTTCAAAAAGTTACTGTTCTTATCGATGGTAAACCTAAAAAAGTTTGGGCTTCAGCTCGTGCTTTGAAATCAGGTAAAGTTGAACGCGTTTAATAATAAAAGCAAGGAGACCTCAGGGTCTTTTTCTTTTGTCATAGCGAAAAAATCATTTTAAAAGCAGAGTAAATATCCGCTGATACAGTATTCTGCTTTTACACTTGGGCTGAAATATGATAAAATAGAGTATCAACTAGTTGAGGTAAAAAGGATGACTGTAAAAATCAATACAAAAGATGGTCAAATCGAACTAACAGATGAAGTAATTGCAACTGTCGTAGGCGGTGCAACAACTGAGATTTTTGGTGTGGTCGGTATGGCTAGTAAAAATGCCCTCAAAGATAATTTCCAAGCCCTTCTAGGTAAGGAAAATTATTCTAAAGGTGTCGTCGTAAAGGCAGCCGAAGATGGCAGCATTGCAGTTGATGTGTATACCGTGTTGAGCTACGGAACAAAGATTAGTGAAGTGTCAAAAAACATTCAAGAGCGTGTTGCCTTTAGCTTGGAAAACCAGCTTGGAATTACTGCTCAGACTGTAAATGTCTACATTCAAAATATCAAAGTTGTAGGAGAATAACCGTGTCAAAAATTACTACTAGCTTATTTCAAGAAATGGTGCAGGCTGCATCAACTCGCTTGAATAAGCAAGCTGAATATGTCAATTCATTAAACGTCTTCCCTGTTCCAGATGGAGATACTGGAACAAACATGGGGATGACCATTGAAAATGGTGCTAAAGAAGTTGCAGACAAGCCAGCTTCTACAGTTGGAGAGGTAGCGAGCATTCTTGCCAAAGGGCTTTTGATGGGTGCGCGTGGGAACTCAGGTGTTATTACGTCTCAGCTTTTCCGTGGATTTTCACAAGCCATCAAGGATAAAGACGAGTTAACAGGTCAAGACTTGGCCCTTGCTTTCCAATCAGGTGTGGAAGTTGCCTATAAGGCAGTTATGAAACCAGTTGAAGGAACGATTTTGACAGTTTCTCGTGGGGCTGCTATCGGTGCTAAGAAAAAAGCTGAGCAAACCAATGACGCTGTTGAAGTCATGCGCGCAGCCTTGGAAGGTGCTAAAACAGCTCTAGCTAAAACACCAGACATGCTTCCAGTCTTGAAAGAAGTTGGTGTTGTGGACTCAGGTGGTCAAGGATTGGTCTTCATCTACGAAGGTTTCCTTTCAGCCCTTACTGGCGAATATATTGCATCTGAGGACTTTGTAGCGACTCCGGCCAACATGAGTGAGATGATCAATGCAGAGCATCATAAGTCTGTGGCTGGTCACGTAGCGACTGAGGATATAACGTTTGGTTACTGTACTGAAATCATGGTAGCTCTTAAGCAAGGTCCAACCTATGCTAAAGATTTTGACTACGATGAATTCCGTAACTACTTGAATGAGCTTGGGGATTCTCTCCTTGTTGTCAATGATGATGAAATTGTCAAAGTTCATGTCCATACAGAAGATCCAGGACTTGTTATGCAAGAAGGTCTCAAATATGGTAGCTTGGTAAAGGTAAAAGTTGACAATATGCGTAACCAACACGAAGCACAGGTTGAGAAAGAAGCTACTCAAGTTAGCAAGCCTGCTGAAGAAAAAGAGTATGCTTTGATTGCTGTAGTGGCTGGTAAAGGTCTAGCAGATATATTCCGTTCTCAAGGTGTGGATTATGTTATCGAAGGTGGTCAAACTATGAACCCTTCAACTGAAGACTTTATCAAGGCTGTTGAACAGGTCAACGCTCGTAACATCATCTTCCTGCCAAACAACAAAAACATCTTCATGGCAGCTCAATCTGCAGCAGAAGTTTTGGAGCAACCAGCAGTAGTGGTAGAAGCTCGTACTCTTCCTCAAGGTTTGACAAGTCTTCTTGCCTTTGATCCAAGCAAGTCCATCGAAGAAAACCAAGAGCGTATGACAGCTGCTCTTAGCGATGTTGTTAGTGGAAGCGTCACAACAGCCGTTCGTGATACAACCATTGATGGCTTAGAAATCCATGAAAATGATAATCTAGGTATGGTGGATGGAAAAATTCTCGTGTCAAACCCTGACATGCACCAAACCTTGACAGAAACTTTGAAACATATGTTGGATGAAGATAGTGAAATCGTAACCTTCTATGTCGGTGAAGACGGAAGCGAAGAACTTGCCAATGAAATTGCTCAAGAAATCGCAGAAGAATTCGAAGACGTTGAAGTCGAGATTCACCAAGGTCAACAACCTGTTTACCCATACCTATTTAGTGTGGAATAAGATTAATGAAGGACTGAGAAATCAGTTCTTTTTTCTTTTTAAATAATGAAATCGGTATCTTTTAAATAAAAACCAAAATAACATTCATAAATAAACGTTAAAATAGAAAATTCAGAAAATTTCTTCTTTTGTCTTGAAAATTTTTGAAAAAATGGTATGATAGTAACAAGTTATTTTTAAGAGGAAAGAAAGGGGAACAATGGAGAAAATCAGTTTAGAATCTCCTAAGACGGGGTCGGACCTAGTTTTGGAAACACTTCGTGATTTAGGAATTGATACCATCTTTGGTTATCCTGGTGGTGCGGTCTTGCCTTTTTATGATGCGATATATAATTTTAAAGGCATTCGCCACATTCTAGGGCGCCATGAGCAAGGTTGTTTGCATGAAGCTGAAGGTTATGCCAAATCAACTGGAAAGTTGGGTGTTGCCGTCGTCACTAGTGGACCAGGAGCAACAAATGCCATTACAGGGATTGCAGATGCCATGAGCGATAGCGTTCCCCTTTTGGTCTTTACAGGTCAGGTGGCGCGAGCAGGGATTGGGAAGGATGCCTTTCAGGAGGCAGATATCGTGGGAATTACCATGCCAATCACTAAGTACAATTACCAAGTTCGTGAGACGGCTGATATTCCGCGTATCATTACGGAAGCTGTCCATATTGCAACTACAGGTCGACCAGGGCCAGTTGTCATTGACCTGCCTAAAGATGTATCTGCTTTAGAAACAGACTTCATCTATTCACCAGAAGTGAACCTACCAAGCTATCAGCCAACTCTTGAGCCAAATGATATGCAAATCAAGAAAATCTTGAAGCAATTATCCAAGGCTAAAAAGCCAGTCTTGTTAGCTGGTGGTGGGATTAGTTATGCTGAAGCGGCCGCAGAATTAAATGAATTTGCAGAACGCTATCAAATTCCAGTGGTAACCAGTCTCTTAGGGCAAGGTACGATTGCAACGAGTCACCCACTCTTCCTTGGAATGGGAGGCATGCACGGGTCATTCGCAGCTAATATTGCCATGACGGAAGCGGACTTTATGATTAGTATTGGTTGTCGTTTCGATGACCGTTTGACAGGAAATCCAAAGACTTTTGCTAAGAATGCTAAGGTTGCCCACATTGATATTGACCCAGCCGAGATTGGCAAGATTATCAGTGCAGATATTCCTGTTGTTGGAGATGCTAAGAAGGCCTTGCAAATGTTGCTGGCCGAACCAACAGTTCATAATAATACTGAGAAATGGATTGAGAAAGTCACTAAAGACAAGAACCGTGTTCGTTCTTATGATAAGAAAGAGCGTGTGGTTCAACCGCAAGCAGTTATTGAACGAATTGGTGAGTTGACTAATGGAGATGCCATTGTGGTAACAGACGTTGGTCAACACCAAATGTGGACAGCTCAGTATTATCCCTACCAAAATGAACGTCAGTTAGTGACTTCAGGTGGTTTGGGAACGATGGGATTTGGAATTCCAGCAGCAATCGGTGCTAAAATTGCTAACCCAGATAAGGAAGTAGTCTTGTTTGTTGGGGATGGTGGTTTCCAAATGACCAACCAGGAATTGGCTATTTTGAACATTTATAAGGTGCCAATCAAGGTGGTTATGCTGAACAACCACTCACTTGGAATGGTTCGCCAATGGCAGGAATCCTTCTATGAAGGTAGAACATCTGAGTCAGTCTTTGATACTCTTCCCGATTTCCAATTGATGGCACAAGCTTACGGTATTAAAAACTATAAATTTGACAATCCTGAGACCTTGGCTCAAGACCTTGAAGTCATCACTGAGAATGTTCCTATGCTAATCGAGGTAGATATTTCTCGTAAGGAACAGGTGTTACCAATGGTACCAGCTGGTAAGAGTAATCATGAGATGTTGGGGGTGAAGTTCCATGCGTAGAATGTTAACAGCAAAACTACAAAATCGTTCAGGAGTCCTCAATCGCTTTACCGGTGTCCTGTCTCGCCGTCAGGTTAATATCGAAAGTATCTCTGTTGGAGCAACAGAAGATCCGAATGTATCGCGTATCACCATTATTATTGATGTTGCTTCACATGATGAAGTGGAGCAAATCATCAAGCAACTCAATCGTCAGATTGATGTGATTCGCATTCGTGATATTACGGATAAACCACACTTGGAGCGCGAGGTGATTTTGGTGAAGATGTCAGCGCCAGCTGAGAAGCGTGCTGAGATTCTAGCGATTATTCAACCTTTCCGTGCAACAGTGGTAGACGTAGCACCAAGCTCGATTACCATTCAGATGACAGGAAATGCTGAAAAGAGTGAAGCTCTATTGCGAGTCATTCGACCATACGGTATTCGCAATATTGCTCGAACGGGTGCAACTGGATTTACCCGTGATTAACACTCTTCGAAAATCTCTTCAAATCACGTCAGCTTTGCCTTGCCGTACTCAAGTACAGCCTGCGGCTAGCTTCCTAATTTGCTCTTTGATTTTCATTGAGTATAAAAATATTTTAAATTTGTTAAACCAGCCTAAAAGGCAATAAATAATAGAAAAGAGAGAAAAACTATGGCAGTTCAAATGGAATACGAAAAAGATGTTAAAGTAGCAGCACTTGATGGTAAAAAAATCGCCGTTATCGGTTATGGTTCGCAAGGACATGCGCATGCTCAAAACTTGCGTGATTCAGGTCGCGATGTCATCATCGGTGTACGTCCAGGTAAATCTTTTGACAAAGCAAAAGAAGATGGATTTGACACTTACACAGTAGCAGAAGCTACTAAATTGGCTGACGTTATCATGATTTTGGCACCAGACGAAATCCAACAAGAATTGTACGAAGCAGAAATCGCTCCAAACTTGGAAGCTGGAAATGCAGTTGGATTTGCCCATGGTTTCAACATCCACTTTGAATTTATCAAAGTTCCTGCAGATGTAGATGTCTTCATGTGTGCTCCTAAAGGACCAGGACACTTGGTACGTCGTACTTATGAAGAAGGATTTGGTGTTCCAGCTCTTTATGCAGTATACCAAGATGCAACAGGAAATGCGAAAAACATTGCTATGGACTGGTGTAAAGGTGTTGGAGCAGCTCGTGTAGGTCTTCTTGAAACAACTTATAAAGAAGAAACTGAAGAAGATTTGTTTGGTGAACAAGCTGTACTTTGTGGTGGTTTGACTGCCCTTATCGAAGCAGGTTTCGAAGTCTTGACAGAAGCAGGCTACGCTCCAGAATTGGCATACTTTGAAGTTCTTCACGAAATGAAATTGATCGTTGACTTGATCTACGAAGGTGGATTCAAGAAAATGCGTCAATCAATTTCAAACACTGCTGAGTACGGTGACTATGTATCAGGTCCACGTGTAATCACTGAACAAGTTAAAGAAAATATGAAGGCTGTCTTGGCAGACATTCAAAATGGTAAATTTGCAAATGACTTTGTAAATGACTATAAAGCTGGACGTCCAAAATTGACTGCTTACCGTGAACAAGCAGCTAACCTTGAAATTGAAAAAGTTGGTGCAGAATTGCGTAAAGCAATGCCATTCGTTGGTAAAAACGACGATGATGCATTTAAAATCTATAACTAATTGATAGAAATTAAGGTGAAGGCGAGTTGGGGGACTAACTCGCTTTTATAATCAATTCATCTCACTTTTAAGGGGATGGATTGCGATAAGTATGAAATAGTCTAGGAGAAAAAGATGTTAAGTTCAAAAGATATAATCAAGGCTCACAAGGTCTTGAATGGTGTGGTTGTGAATACCCCACTGGATTACGACCATTATTTATCGGAGAAGTATGGTGCTAAGATTTATTTGAAAAAGGAAAATGCCCAACGTGTTCGTTCTTTTAAAATTCGTGGTGCCTATTATGCTATTTCTCAGCTCAGCAAGGAAGAGCGTGAGCGTGGGGTAGTCTGTGCCTCTGCGGGAAATCATGCGCAGGGAGTAGCCTATACCTGTAATGAAATGAAAATTCCTGCTACTATTTTTATGCCCATTACTACTCCGCAACAAAAGATTGGTCAAGTTCGCTTTTTTGGTGGGGATTTCGTAACCATTAAACTAGTTGGAGATACCTTTGATGCCTCAGCTAAAGCAGCTCAAGAATTTACAGTCTCTGAAAATCGTACCTTTATTGATCCCTTTGATGATGCTCATGTCCAAGCAGGTCAAGGAACAGTTGCTTATGAGATTTTAGAAGAAGCTCGAAAAGAATCGATTGATTTTGATGCTGTCTTGGTTCCTGTTGGTGGTGGCGGTCTCATTGCTGGGGTTTCTACCTATATCAAGGAAACAAGTCCAGAGATTGAAGTCATTGGGGTAGAGGCGAATGGAGCGCGTTCTATGAAGGCTGCTTTTGAGGCTGGAGGTCCAGTCAAACTCAAGGAAATTGATAAATTTGCGGATGGGATTGCTGTGCAAAAGGTAGGACAGTTGACCTATGAGGCAACTCGTCAACATGTTCAAACTTTGGTAGGTGTCGATGAGGGATTGATTTCTGAAACCTTGATTGACCTCTACTCTAAGCAAGGGATTGTTGCAGAACCTGCTGGAGCAGCTAGTATCGCATCTCTAGAGGTTTTGGCTGAATATATCAAAGGGAAAACCATTTGTTGTATCATTTCTGGAGGAAATAATGATATCAACCGTATGCCAGAAATGGAAGAACGTGCCTTGATTTATGATGGCATCAAGCATTACTTTGTGGTCAATTTTCCACAGCGTCCAGGTGCTCTGCGTGAGTTTGTAAATGATATCCTGGGGCCAAATGATGATATCACACGTTTTGAGTATATCAAACGAGCTAGCAAGGGAACAGGCCCAGTCTTAATTGGGATCGCTTTAGCAGATAAGCATGATTATGCAGGTTTGATCCGTAGAATGGAAGGTTTTGATCCGGCTTATATTAACTTAAATGGGAATGAAACGCTTTATAATATGCTTGTCTGAGGACTAATAAAAAAATATCATATTATTTGCACAACTGATGTATAGGTGCTATAATGAAGATGAAGAAAGGGGGCGATTCCTATGGTTTTAGGAAGCTTATCGTGCAATTCTTACTTCTGTTCATTATAGCATTTATGATGTTTGGCTCAGATTTCCATCCTTCATTTTGATTTCCCGTCTATTTTGAAAAGTAAACTCACACGGTCTTTAAGATGTGATTTGATTTCTTTTTATTGACAAATATACCATATTAAAAGGATATATAAGTAATTGACTGAGCTTATCTGTCTTGTTATCTTTATTAAGGATGGTTTAGAGAATCAGGTGTTTGGTTTTAAGTTAGCACCTCAATATCCAAATGCGTGATGAGTTTGAATAATATAAGGAATAGCTATCTATCAGATGATTTATTGAGGAAGAAAGATAGGAGTTCTTGAGCTAGTGAAGGCTTTGATTTCTAAGGGTTAGGGCTGTCATCTTCAGTTCTTAAATCGAAGAAATAAGCTATCTTACGGAAATAGGGAAGCATTTTTTAAAAGCTTGAATAATTTTGCACCTCAAGAGGGTAATAATACAATATTTTTATTAGCAAATATTTATGGTGTAGAGGTTAGCAAAACCTATATATTATCGGCTTTAAAAAGGAAGTAAGAAAATTCTGAACTAATTATTTTCGTTGAATATATGTTTTTTTATTGACAAAAGTAGTAAAAACGTATACAATTAAATATTGTAAAGAAGAAAATAGGAGAAAAACATGGCTAAGTCAAACTTTGAAAAAGTAGAATCAGTTGTTGGCTGGGTTCGTGATAAGAAAATCACAGGCTACCGTATCTCTAAAGAAACGAATGCGCGTGAAATGTCTATCATTGCTCTGGCGCAGGGTCGTGCAAAAGTAAAGAATATTTCATTTGAAACAGCCCTAGGCTTAATTGATTTCTATGAAAAAAATCATGAAAAATTTGAAGATTAATCTTTGGATACCGGCGGATTCTTGACCCTCAAGTAGTAGAGATAGAGAATCTGCCTTTTCGTTTTGAACAGCAAAAAGACTGCACGGTTGATGCAGCCTTTTCTTTTTATTTGAGATAGCGTTGAAGGAACTCTTTTGTACGGTCTTCTTTAGGATTGGTGAAGAGGTCTTCTGGTTTACCTTCTTCAGCAATCACACCTTTATCCATAAAGATAACACGGTGAGAGACATCACGAGCGAATTCCATTTCATGGGTTACGACAATCATGGTCAAGCCTTCCTGAGCTAGGTCCTGCATGATTTTGAGGACTTCTCCAACCATTTCTGGATCGAGAGCTGATGTTGGTTCATCAAAGAGAATAGCGTCCGGATTCATGGAGAGGGCACGAGCGATGGCCACACGTTGTTTTTGACCACCTGAGAGTTGTTTTGGTTTGGCTTGCCAGTAGCGTTCTCCCATGCCGACTTTTTCCAAGTTTTCTTTGGCAATCTTTTCAGCTTCTGTGCGTTCGCGTTTAAGGACAGTTGTCTGAGCGACGATTGTGTTTTCAAGAACGTTGAGATTTTCAAAGAGGTTAAAGGATTGGAACACCATCCCCAACTTTTCACGGTATTGCGTGAGGTCATAGCCTTTTTCGAGGACGTTTTGTCCATGATAAAGGATTTGTCCATCAGTTGGTGTTTCAAGTAGGTTAATGGAGCGTAGGAAGGTCGATTTCCCGCTTCCAGAGCTTCCGATGATAGAGATAACTTCTCCCTTGTGGACAGTGAGAGAAATGTCTTTTAGCACTTCGTTTTGTCCATAGGATTTTTTGAGGTGTTTAATTTCAAGGATTGCTTGGGTCATTATTTCAAATCCTCCGTTTGCATTTGGTTAGCACCTGTCGTATAGGTATCCATGTCCATTCGGCGTTCGATGAAGCGTAGGATACGTGTTACGGTGAAGGTGAGGACAAAGTAAATCACGGCGATGATTGTAAATGTCTGGAAGTATTGATAGGTTTGCGTTGCCACGGTATTTCCTGAGAAATAAAGTTCGACAACAGAGATAACGTTCAATACAGATGTATCTTTGATATTGATGACAAATTCATTACCAGTTGCTGGTAGGATATTGCGGACAACCTGAGGTAGGACAATCTTACGCATGGTTTGGTTATGAGTCATACCAAGAGCAGTCGCAGCTTCAAATTGTCCCTTGTCAACTGCTAGGATACCACCGCGGACGATTTCAGTCATGTAGGCACCGGTGTTGATCGAAACGATGAAGATAGCAGCTAGTGTACGGTCAAGGTTGATTCCGAAAGCTTGGGCAGTTCCATAGTAGATAACCATCGATTGAACGATCATTGGCGTACCACGGAAAATTTCAATGTAGACATTGAGGATCCAGCCGACTAGTTTTTGTAGGCCATAAATGGCTTTATTTTCAGAGAGAGGAGCAGTACGGAAGACACCAATGGCAAGTCCAATAATGAGACCTGTGATGGTTCCGACAATAGAGATTAAAAGAGTGATACCAGCACCACGCAAGAGTTGTTGCCAGTTTTCAGAAAGAATTTTAGTGACTTGGCTAAAGAAACTACTGCTAGTCTCTTCAGTTGTTGTAGCTTCGGCAGGTTGTTCCTTGATCATACGATCCATCAAGGCAACTTGATCGTCCTTTGAAATGGTTTCAATGCTGGCATTGATTTGGCTAATACGATTGTCATCTTTACGAAGTCCAATGGCGATAGCTGTATCTTCTTCCCCAGTTTTGAAACCTGGTTCTACTTGGACCATCTTGAACTTAGAGTTCGCAGCTTCAGCAGTCAGAGCTTCTGGGCGTTCAGAAACATAGGCATCGATGACACCAGCCTCAAGAGCTTGGCGCATTTGAGCGAAGTCTCCCATGGCTGTTTCTTTTTTAGCACCTGGGATTTGTGCAATCAAGTCATAAAGGTAGACACCTTGTTGAGAAGTGATTTTCGCACCATTAAAGTCATCTAAAGATTTAGCATTTGCGTAGGCAGAATCTTTTTTGACTAGTAGAACTGGTTCGCTAGTGTAGTAACTGCTTGAAAAGGCAATTTCTTGTTTGCGTTCGGCAGTTGGACTCATACCTGCGATAATCATGTCAATCTTACCAGAAGTAAGGGCAGGAACTAGACCTTCCCACTTGGTTTTAACAACCAAAGGTTCTTTGCCTAAGTCCTTAGCGATTTTCTTGGCAATTTGGACATCGTATCCGTTAGCATACTGGTTAGTCCCATCGATTTTGACAGCCCCATTGCTATCATCGTCCTGGGTCCAGTTAAAGGGAGCATATGCTGCTTCCATTCCGATGCGTAAATATTCATCGGCTTGGGCAACATTGACAAGTCCTAGCATCAGCAAGAGACTTGTGAAAATAGATAAGTATATTTTTCTCATGATTTCTCCTATTTCTAATCTATTAAAAAATAACTGTCTCCTATTTTATCGAAAAAAACTCTATTTTTCAATATAGGTAAGCCCTTACTTGAGAAAAAATGATATAATGATAGCAAAGATAAAAAAGGGGCTTAGTTGATGAAAAAAACTTTTTTCTTACTGATGTTTGGCTTGTTTTGCCTTCTGCCATTTTCTGTTTTCGCCATTGATTTCAAGATAAACTCTTATCAAGGGGATTTGTATATTCATGCAGATAATACGGCAGAATTTAGACAGAAGATAGTTTATCAGTTTGAGGAGGACTTTAAGGGGCAAATCGTGGGACTGGGACGTGCTGGCAAGATGCCTAGTGGATTTGACATTGACCCTCATCCAAAGGTTCAGGCATCGAAAAATGGTGCTGAACTAGCAGACGTTACTAGCGAAGTGATAGAAGGCGCAGATGGTTATACTGTTAAAGTTTATAATCCAGGTCAGGAGGGTGACACAGTTGAAGTTGACCTTGTCTGGAATTTAAAGAACTTGCTTTTTCTTTATGAAGATATCGCTGAATTAAATTGGCAACCTTTAACAGACAGTTCAGGGGCTATTGGAAAGTTTGAATTTCATGTAAGGGGAGAAAAGGAGGCTGAAAAACTCTACTTCCATACAGGGAAACTCTTTAAAGAAGGAACGATTGAAAAGAGTAACCTTGATTATACTATTCGTTTAGATAATCTTCCGTCTAAGCGTGGAGTTGAATTGCATGCCTATTGGCCTCGAACTGATTTTGCTAGCGCTACGGATCAGGGCTTGAAAGGAAATCGTTTAGAAGAGTTTAATAAGATAGAAGACTCGATTGTTAGAGAAAAAGATCAGAGTATGCAGCTCGTCACTTGGGTGTTTCCTTTGATACTTTCCATTTCCTTGTTATTGAGTGTCTGCTTCTATTTTATTTATAGAAGAAAGACCACTCCTTCAGTCAAATATGCCAAAAATCATCGTCTCTATGAGCCACCAATGGAATTAGAACCAATGGTTTTATCGGAGGCTATTTACTCGACCTCCTTGGAGGAAGTGAGTCCCTTAGTCAAGGGGGCTGGCAAATTTACCTTTGACCAACTTATTCAAGCTACCTTGCTAGATGTGATAGACCGTGGGAATGTTTCTATTATTTCAGAAGGAGATGCAGTTGGCTTGAGACTGGTGAAAGAAGATGGCTTGTCAAGTTTTGAGATAGACTGTCTAAATCTGGCCTTTTCAGGCAAAAAAGAAGCAACTCTTTCCAATTTGTTTGCGGATTACAAGGTATCTGATAGTCTTTATCGTAGAGCAAAAGCCTCTGATGAAAAACGGATTCAAGCAAAGGGGCTTCAACTCAAATCTTCTTTTGAAGAAGTATTGAACCAGATGCAAGAAGGAGTGAGAAAACGAGTTTCCTTCTGGGGGCTCCCAGATTATTATCGTCCTTTAACTGGTGGGGAAAAGGCCTTGCAAGTGGGTATGGGACTCTCTACTATCTTGCCTTTATTTATCGGATTTGGTTTGTTCTTGTACAGTTTGGATGTTTATGGCTATCTTTACCTCCCCTTGCCAATACTTGGTTTTCTAGGTTTGGTTTTGGCTGTTTTCTATTATTGGAAGCTTCGTCTAGATAATCGTGATGGTGTCCTAAATGAAGCAGGGGCAGAAGTCTACTATCTCTGGACCAGTTTTGAAAATATGTTGCGTGAGATTGCACGATTGGATCAGGCTGAATTGGAAAGTATTGTGGTCTGGAATCGCCTCTTGGTCTATGCGACTTTATTTGGCTATGCGGACAAGGTCAGCCATTTGATGAAGGTTCATCATATCCAAGTGGAAAATCCAGATATCAACCTCTATGTAGCTTATGGTTGGCATAGTATGTTTTATCATTCAAGTGCGCAAATGAGCCATTATGCCAGCGTCGCAAACACAGCAAGTACCTATTCCGTATCTTCTGGAAGTGGAAGTTCTGGCGGTGGCTTCTCTGGAGGAGGAGGCGGTGGCAGTAT
The DNA here is from genome assembly GCF_013276755.1 of Streptococcus sp. 5004. Taxonomy (GTDB): domain Bacteria; phylum Bacillota; class Bacilli; order Lactobacillales; family Streptococcaceae; genus Streptococcus. The sequence continues at coordinate 24,838 of NZ_VMLP01000005.1, forward strand.
CGGTGCCTTTTAAAGAGAACTGCCATATACTGAAAAAGTATGCTATAATGGAAGATAGAAAAAGGAGTAATCTATGTATCTTATTGAAATTTTAAAATCTATCTTCTTCGGGATTGTTGAAGGAATTACGGAATGGTTGCCGATTTCGAGTACAGGTCACTTGATTTTAGCAGAGGAGTTTATCCAATACCAAAATCAAAATGAAGCCTTTATGTCCATGTTTAATGTCGTGATTCAGCTTGGTGCTATTTTAGCGGTTATGGTCATTTACTTTAACAAGCTCAATCCTTTCAAATCGACTAAGGATAAGCAGGAAGTTCGTAAGACTTGGAGACTGTGGTTGAAGGTCTTGGTTGCCACTTTGCCTTTACTTGCCGTCTTTAAATTTGATGATTGGTTTGATACCCACTTCCATAACATGGTTTCTGTTGCTCTCATGTTGATTATCTACGGGATTGCCTTTATCTATTTGGAAAAGCGCAATAAAGCGCGTGCTATCGAGCCAAGTGTAACAGAGTTGGACAAGCTTCCTTATACGACAGCCTTCTATATCGGTCTCTTCCAAGTTCTTGCCCTTTTACCAGGAACTAGCCGTTCTGGAGCAACGATTGTCGGCGGTTTATTGAATGGAACTAGTCGTTCTGTTGTGACAGAATTTACCTTCTATCTTGGAATTCCTGTTATGTTTGGAGCTAGTGCACTAAAGATTTTCAAATTTGTAAAAGCAGGACAACTCTTGAGCTTTGGGCAATTATTCTTGCTCTTGGTTGCGATGGGAGTAGCTTTTGCAGTCAGCATGGTGGCTATTCGTTTCTTGACAAGCTATGTGAAAAAACACGACTTTACCCTTTTTGGTAAATACCGCATCGTACTTGGTAGCATCTTATTGCTTTATAGCTTTGTCCGATTATTTGTATAAGAAAAAACCTTGAAGGGCCAACTCTTCAAGGTTTTATACTCTTAGAAAATCTCTTCAAACCGCGTCAGCTTTATCTGCAACCTCAAA
>NZ_VMLP01000006.1:0-5153 GCF_013276755.1 Streptococcus sp. 5004
TCAGTAACCATACCTACGGTAAGGCGACGCTGACGTGGTTTGAAGAGATTTTTGAAGAGTACTATATTTAAATACACTGTTTCTAAGTGCTTCTTACCTAAAATTATAGCATATGATAAGTCTTCTCTCCAATAAAAGAACAGTCAAGTAAATGCTAATATAATATTCTGAAGGAGCTCCTGTTTCCAGATTCTCTGATAATACTTTCAATAAGTAAAATGAAAACAGGCAGAATAATCTGTGATAGCCTAAAGATTAATAAAAAGAATCTGGGACAAAAGTCTAACCTTAAATATAAAAAGCGAACAAACGAGTTTTCTGACACTCAGAATTCTGTCTTGTTCGCTTTTTTATCTAATCTATCGATTTTAGAAATTTATAATAAAGAATTCCTAAAATCAAAATCTTTTTGTCCCAGCCTCCACTTCTATATTCACCTATTGAAATTCCTTGACATCTCCATCATAAGTCGCCCAGTCTTTGCTGAAAAAGCACTCATTCAGATGGTAAGTCGGAGCTGGGGTTGGATTGGATAGGAAAGGATCAACTGCCTTGTCAAAAGCCAACCAACCCAACCAACCAAGGTGAATGGTGTCCTTCATAAAGAAAGGCTCCCCGCCATCCTTAGAAAAATCTGCTATATTGGTAAAACCTTGACTTTCTAACTGGTAGCGAATCTTCTGCACCGTTTGTTGGTACATATCCTCTCGTAGACCAGCGTAGTCCATCCATTTTTTATTAACAGGTGGAATGATAAAAATCGGGTTGACCTTAGATTTAGAAAACTGGGTTAAAACCAACTGCAAGTCATTATACTCTGGCGACTTGAGATAGGTAAAGCTTTTCTGAGAGTCCTTTAATTTCTTCAGATCCTTCTTGATCTGCGTATTATAGAAATAATTTTCCATTCCCAGATTATTATTGGAAGTATTCTTTTCAGCATCTGCTTTAACAATATCTTCTATAGCTTGATAAGAAAACTGGTCTGGCAAGGTCTTTAAATACTTAACTACATGCTTATCATAATTGACATAGCCTCTAACTGAAAACTGACCAAAAAAGGAGGCTTGGCGTTCATTAAACCGAGCCAATAATTCAATCATTTCATTGTCTGCCGTCGATAATTCTTCTTTGCTTGCCAACTTCTGAACCAAATCCTTCATAGCTACGTTTGGGAACTGCTGTAGTAAGCGAGTCGCTGCATATTGACTAGCCTGATCTCCAGATTGATGTTCCAAAAAACTGGTCAACTGGTCTCCATTAAAATACTGCTGAAAAGCTGCTGGCTCATAGCCATTTTTACTGAACCACTGAGGTGAGATAACATACACAACTTGTTTATTCTCTAGCTGTGGCAACATCTGTTGCATTCCAAAATACTGGTTAAGCGATGCAGCTCCCCTCTGTCCTAAAAGATACGGACGGTAGGAGCGATTGTATTTCTCAGCTAATACCGCAGGATGAGCACCGTCAAAACGAAGCCATTCACTAGAGCCAAAGAAGGGAACAAAACGCATATTTGGATCAGATAGTGCTCTGACTTTTTGACTTCGCTCCTTAAAACTATCGATAGTAGTAGCCACCGCTGAACGCTTTTCAGCTCCTAGATTATGATGCATCTCAGTAGGATAAAAGAAAATGAGCAGAAAAACCAACAAACCAGCTATCAAGACCGGTCCGAAGATCGTCCATAAGCGTTTAAGCATTTTGTAGCTCCACAATACCAGCTATGATTTTATTAGCTGTATTCCAGTCATCGCGACCAAACTCTGTTACAGGGACACGAATGTCAAAACGGTTCTCAATCTCCACAATCAACTCAACCGTTCCCATACTATCCAAGACACCTGCATCAAAAAGATCTTCATCCATCATGTCAGAAACATCTTCCATAAACAACTCATCAATAATTTCGATAACTTCTGATTTGATATCCATATTTTATTTCCTTTTATTTTTTAAACCATAAATCATTCAAAAATCCAGAAAAGATTAAGAATGACAGCATGACGACATGGAAGGTGACAACCATGCCAAGCAACTGAATCCAGCGATTCTCAGGTAGAGCAGCTTTCCCTGCTTTTTTCCACTCCTTATTGAGCGTTTTTTTCTTGCGAACCCAGGCATCATTGATGACCAGTCCAATCCCATGAAAGAGTCCATAGGCGATGTAGTACCAGGTCACACCATGCCAAAATCCCATGATTAGCATATTGACAACGTAGGCCACACTTGAGGTTACATTGCGATTTTTAAAGACTTTCTTTCTGGTCAATACCATGACCATCCGCATAAAGACAAAGTCACGGAACCAGAAAGAGAGACTCATATGCCAGCGATTCCAAAATTCCTTTAAATCCCTTGATAAAAAGGGTTTGTTAAAGTTGATGGGACTACGGATTCCCATTAAATTTGAAATGGCTAAGGCAAACATAGAGTAACCTGCAAAATCAAAGAAGAGCTCCAGACCAAAGGTATACATAACTGCCAAGGCATAGAGGTTAAAGAAACCACCTGACTGCAGGGCTAGATTCTTCAGAGGAGGGAGTAAGGTTTCTCCTAAAACATGAGCCAGGATAAACTTATACAAAAAGCCCCACATGATATAGCGAACAGATTCATCCAGCATATCCATCAACTCATCTCGCTCAGGAATGGTCTGATAATTTTCATTAAAACGCTTAAAGCGATCGATTGGACCACTTGAAAAAGTCGGCATGAAGAGAAGGAAACGGAGGAATTCCCAGAGGGTAAAATCCTTAATCACTCCATCTCTCAGCTCGATGATAATCCCAACCGAACGAAAAGTCAGGTAGGAAATCCCCAAGAACCCAAGCAAAGACTGCGTTCCATTGATAGCCGGTTGCACCTTGACAAAGATAATCGGAAGTAGGGACAGAAAACTAACTAAGTAAAAGACCCACTTGCCATCCTTGCTTTTTCGATAATGCTTGTAGAAAAGCAGGAGCAATATTTCCCAGCAAAGGTAAATACCCAAGGCAACCAATTGATTGGTCTTTCCACCCACCAACATGGTGACGATAAAGAAGAGGCTAACCAGCACTTCATACCAGGCGAAGCGTTTCTTGAAAAAGAGACCAATAAAGATGGGCAAGGTTGCAGCAATCACATAGACAAAATACTGAGGATTGCCGTATGGCTCTAAATGAGGAAGCTGTTGAAAGAACTCCATCATCTCTTATTCACCTCGTTAATCAATCCTTTGATATCAATTTTTCCATTTGGAGTCAGTGGCAAACTGTCTCGGTAAAGGAATTTAGACGGCATCATGTAGGACATCATGATATCTGTTAAATCTTCCTTGATGGCCTTGGTAATATCGATATCACGCTCAAACTGTTCATGAACACCATCTTTTAAGATGACATAAGCCAGTAGATTTTGCACCTTGTGGTCCTTGTTATAGCGTGGAACTGCGACAGCAGACTCGATAAAACGAGACTTGTTGAGGTTTTGAGAGACATCTTCTAACTCAATGCGGTAACCATTGAACTTAATCTGGAAGTCCATACGTCCACCGTAAAGAAGTAAGCCCTCATCTGTCATGGTTCCCACATCGCCTGTGTGATAGGCTGGCAGACCTTCAAACTCAAAGAAGGCTTCCGCTGTTTTTTCAGGATTGTTCATATAGCCTTTTGAAACAGCTGGTCCAGAAACAATGATTTCTCCCTGTTCACCACTTGGCAGTTTATTGCCGTCCTCATCAATGATAAAGGTTGGAGAATCAGCCTTGGTATAGCCGATTGGTAGGCGTTTGAGAGTCGCTAGCATCTCATCTGTCACAGCAACTGCTGACAGGGCCACTGTCGCTTCTGTTGGGCCGTAAGCATTGATAATACGGGCATTTGGGAAACGCTCGCGCAGTTTTTGAGCCGTTTTAACCGTCAATTCTTCTCCATCAAAGTAGAAATGCGTGATGCCGGGCATTTTCTCGCTATTAAAGTCTTCAGACAACATAGCCATATCTGCAAAGGAAGGCGTTGATGTCCAGATAGCGATTGGCAATGAAAAGATAGTCGCAAAGAGTTGCTTAAAATCCTGAGTAATAGCTGAAGGAAGAGCGAAAAGCGTACCACCAAGTGCCAAGGTCGGTGCCCAGTACATAACAGACAAGTCAAAAGAATAAGGTGGCTGAGCCAGCATTTGCGGACGACTTGGCGTCGCAAATTCCTTATCCGTAATCATCCAGTTGGTAAAGCTGAGGAGGTTATCATGTGAAATCTGCACTCCCTTAGGCTTACCAGTCGTACCAGAAGTAAAGATAATGTAGTAGTTATCATCGCGCTTGACTGGATGCGTGATTTCATAGTTATTCCCTTGGGCAAAGGCTTCTTGAACCTGAGCTAGATTCATCATAGGTGTCGAAACCTGCTCCAATGGAAAATCTGAGATGGCAATAATCAAGCTTGGCTCTGCTACTTCTAAAATAGCTGAAACTCGCTCCAAAGCCGAATGGCTGTCAATGGGAATGTAGGCATGTCCTGACTTAGTCAAAGCCACAAAAATTGCCAACATTTCATATTCTTGGCCTCCAAAAACAACCACAGGAGACTTCTCTGGTAAATCCAGTTGATCGATGGCTACAGCCAAACTATCCGAATCAGCCTTCAAATCTCCATAAGTGTGTTCCTGTCCCAAAACATTATAAACAGGATAGTTAGGCTGTGTCTGAGCAAAATGCTCAATGGTTTCAATCATATCTACTATTGGTTTATTTGACACAATAGGAATTCTCCTTCAAGTTAAAATTCATTATAGATAAAGCTTCCTTGACCCTGACCAAGATAGCTAAAGAAGTAAAGCAGCCCTAGAAAGATAAGAAAATACAAGGCTGTCCGACCAAGAAAGAGGTACAATTCTTTTCTCTGTTTCATCAAGAAAAACCATTCATTTCTGTAATTTTTGCTAAATAAGATAGACTCTTACTAGCTTATTTTTCTACCATTGTACCACTTTATATAGTATTTTTTCAATTGTTTACCGTATGTTTTCAATAGATTTCAGTTTATTTTAAGGATTATGCGGTTTTTCTATGTATATTTTTAAAAAAGAGCCTGAGATTTCCATCTCAAGCTCTATCAAAATAATTGTTTTCTAATACTCAATGAAAATCAAAGAGCAAACTAGGAAGC
>NZ_VMLP01000006.1:5163-90967 GCF_013276755.1 Streptococcus sp. 5004
AATTTGATTTTCGAAGAGTATAAACTAGAAAAGTGAGAATACAAGCACTGCCAAGGCTGCACCAATAACAGGACCCACAACAGGAATCCAGGCATAAGACCAGTCTCCGTCTCCCTTGTTTGGAATTGGCAAGATGCTGTGCATGATACGAGGACCGAGGTCACGCGCAGGGTTCAAGGCATATCCTGTTGTCCCACCTAGTGATAGACCGATACCGACAATCAAAGTCCCCACTGCAAAGGTTCCGATACCTGCCTGAAAATCGTAAAGACCCAAAGCAAAGATTGTCAACACCAAAACAAAGGTTCCAAGGATTTCGCTAACCAAGTTGGATACTGTGTTCTTGATTGCTGGTCCAGTACTAAAGGTTGCCAGGATATTGCCTGCATTTTCTTCTGCATCATAATGCGGTTTGAATTGCAACCAAACCAAAATCTGAGCCACCATAGCTCCTGCGAACTGAGCTAGGATATATGGGAATACTGAAGCCCAAGGCAAGTCACCTTTTAAGGCTACACCAAGCGTCACAGCTGGGTTTAAGTGTGCAGGACTAAGTTTGCCAGATACAAAGACGGCAATCGCAACGGCGATCCCCCAACCCATAGTAATCACAATCCAACCTGCATTGTTGCTCTTGGTTTTAGGAAGAACCACACCTGCTACAACACCATTTCCTAGAAGAATTAGGATTAAAGTCCCTAGAAATTCTCCAAATAATTCATTCATCATCTTTCTGTCTCCATTAAAAAGGAGGAGAGGGTAGACTAGGAGTCCGGCCCGCCACCTCTTTTATTTTTTCTTAATTTTTTAATTCTGCTAAATCGTTGTTAGCAAGAGCTGATTCGACATCAGCACGGTAAGCTATTTTTTCATCTTCTGTCCATTCATAGAATCGTCCCATTTCATTCAAAACTGGCTCAACGATGCTATCCAAACTATCACGCATAAAGAGCATGTGGTTGGTACGACGAAGGAGGAAGTCAACTGGGCTCAGAGCCAACTCATTGCGCATTGCATAGTGAAGGGACAAGGTATCTGCCAAGCTGAGTCCTGGTGCTTGTTCCAAGCTATGAGCGAGAGCAAAGACTTTCGGTGCATTTGAACCGTAGAGATTTGCTAGGTAATGAGCTTCCTTGCTATCCAAACCACGTGACACTCCAAGTTGCGCAAAGGCTTCGATTTCTGAGTCCACATTTGCTGGGTTCAATTCTCCACCTGAAACAGGGTAAGTCTTAGAATTGATGAGTTTAAAGCTACGGTCAAATTCTGTTTTGAGGATGTCAACCACGCGCTCCATAGCTCCTTCAGCCATTTTACGGTAGTCTGTGATTTTACCACCAGCAAGGGTCAAAAGACCATTATCATCACGGTCCAAGCTAGAACCACGAGAAACTGCAGATGGGTCCAAGTGTTTCTCAGAGGTACTGCTTTCAAGCTTGCTGACAGCAGACTCAACATCTTCACGCGTTTTTTCTTTAGAAAGATAAGATTCAACAGTCGCAATCAAGTTGTTAAAGCTTTCGTCACTAATGGTACCGTTATTTCCGCCATTGTAGTCAGAAGCGCTATTGCCTGCGATCAATGGACGAAGACCTGCCCAGCTGCTTTCGATATCATCAATGGTGATGTTGGCTTCTGGGAAGCGATTATTGACAATGCCAAGTAGATAATCTACATCTTCCTGAGTCACTTTTGGATGTTCCAAATCACCTGTGTAGTCTGTATCCGTTGTACCAAAGTAAGTCTTGTTTTCACGTGGGAGAACAAAGACCATACGACCGTCACCCAAACCTGTGTCAAAGTAAACTGGCTGTGACACCTTGATCTTGCTTGAATCCACTACCAAGTGAACTCCCTTAGTTGGACGCATTTGTGAGAATTGTGTTCCCTTATTAGACAAATTGCGTACCTTGTCGCTCCAAGGACCTGTTGTGTTAATAACCAGACGGGCCTTAATTTCAAAGACTTGGTCTGTCAACAAATCACGAGCTACGACACCTGTAATCTTGCCACTTTCGTCAAAGAGGAAGCCTTCTGCCTTCACGTGGTTGGCAATGAGGGCACCGTCTTGGTTGGCACGTTTGATATTTTCAATCACGAGACGCGCATCGTTGTTACGGAAGTCAAGGTAAACCCCACCTCCTACCAAACCTTCTTTCTTCAAGTTTGGTTGGCGTTCCAAGACTTGATCCTTGCTCAAAACTTTGTTAGCAGCTGGCGTATTGTTAACCCCTGCCAAAAGGTCGTACAAATCCATGGCTACTTTCAGACGGAAGAGACTAAAGGTCGCTCCATCTTCATCGTAAACTGGCAAGAGCATTGGATCTGGTTTTGGAATGTGTGGAGCAATTTGTTGTACCACTGCACGTTCTGAAACCGTATCTGATACTACTTCTACGTCAAATTGCTTAAGGTAACGAAGACCTCCGTGAACCAATTTTGTTGAACGGCTAGATGTTCCTTCTGCAAAGTCTTGCATTTCAATCAAACCAGTATCTAGACCACTAGCTGCTGCCTGTAAAGCTACACCAGCCCCTGTGATTCCTCCACCGATAATCAAGAGGTCTAGGGTACGTTCCTGCATTTTTTTAATTGATAATTCACGTGTTTTCTTTGAAAATTCCATATTTACACACTTTCTAACTGAGTCGCTTTATTCTTCCAATATTAGTCATCTACTTCCGCAAAGACTTGAGTCGCTTTTACAGCCTTCTTCCAGCCCTTGTAGAGTTGTTCCTTGCGAGATTCGTTCATAGATGGCTCAAAAAGTTCCCCAGTCTCATTCAAGAGCTTCAACTCATCCAAGTCTTTCCAGTAACCTACTGACAAACCTGCTAGGAAGGCTGCTCCTAGAGCAGTTGTTTCCAAGTTTTTAGCGCGTGCGATATCGATTCCCAAGATGTCAGCTTGGAACTGCATGAGGAAGTTGTTCATAGCTGCACCACCGTCTACTTTCAAGACCTGTATAGCTGTCTGAGCATCCACTTGCATCGTATCGATAATATCACGCACTTGATAAGCAATTGATTGAAGAGTTGCCTTGATAAAGTCTTCCTTACTTGTTCCACGAGTCAAACCAAAGACAGAACCGCGAGCATTTTGATTCCAGTACGGTGCTCCTAGTCCTGTAAAGGCTGGAACTACATAAACTTCATCATCATTGTGAGAATCACGAGCATATTTTTCAGATTCTGGTGAATTTTCAACCATGCGAAGACCATCACGAAGCCACTGAATGGCACTTCCTGCAATGAAGATTGAACCTTCCAAGGCATAGTAAACCTTGCCGTTGATTCCGTAACCAATCGTTGTCAAGAGGTTGTTTTCAGACAACTGCATTTCTTCACCAGTATTCATGATGATAAAAGAACCTGTTCCATAAGTATTCTTGACCATACCTGGTTCAAAAGCCAACTGTCCAAAGAGGGCCGCTTGTTGGTCCCCAGCCATACCAGATATTGGCACTTCCCCACCATAGAAATGGAATGGAGCTGTCTTACCGTAAATTTCAGAGTTAGAACGAACTTCCGGAAGCATAGCCTTCGGAATGTTGAGAATTTCCAAAATCTCATCATCCCATTTGAGTTCTTTAATGTTATAAAGCATGGTACGGGCTGCATTTGAGTAATCCGTCACGTGAGCCGCACCGTCAGTCAATTTCCAAACCAACCAAGTATCAATGGTACCAAAGAGCAATTCCCCTTTTTCTGCTCGCTCTTGAGCGCCTTCTACATGGTCCAAAATCCAACGAACCTTAGTCGCTGAGAAGTAAGCATCGATAATCAAACCAGTCTTCTCATGGAATTTTTCCACATAACCTTGACTTTTTAGTTGCTCAGCCAAAGGTGCTGTCTGGCGTGACTGCCAAACGATTGCGTTATAGATAGGAAGCCCTGTTTTCTTATCCCAGACAACCGTTGTTTCACGCTGGTTGGTAATCCCGATTGCTTCGATTTGATTGGGCTTGACACCACTTTCGATGAAAGCTCCAGCAATAACAGACTGGACGGAATTCCAAATTTCATTGGCATTGTGCTCAACCCAACCTGACTGAGGGAAAATCTGCGTAAATTCCTTTTGACTCGAGCTGACCTTTTCTCCTTTTTTGTTGAAAATAATGGCACGAGAACTTGTAGTTCCCTGGTCAATGGCCATGATGTATTTTTCTTGTGACATGTGCTGTCCTCCTGATAAAGATCTTGAGGTGTTTCCTCTTTACACTAACTAGTATACAAAATAAAGCGCTTTCTTGTTCATCAACTTTTTTTAATTTTTTAAAAAATGTGAGGAGATTGTGTGAATTTCACAAAAAAGGCCTGGGAGCACCAAGCCTTTTAGGGAAATAATAACTGACGAATCGCTGCCAAATCTTCCATATCCAAGTCATTTTTTAAATAATAAACTGGTGTTTGTTCCTTCTTATGAATCGGGTTATTGGTAACCAGCAAATCATAATGCCGAGTTCGGTCATAGGCTTCAATGGTAATAAAACGATTATATTCCAAATACCGTTTCAAAATGGCTACCATCCTTGAAAAGACAAGAAAACCTGATGTCAAATCCAGACCAATCCGCATATGCTGACCACCATTTTCAGCCATATATTCGATTAACTGGAGCCATTCCCAGAGAATCTTCTTATCTAAATCTGTCCCCTGTTGAAAAGCAGGTAGAGCATGAAAAATCTCCTCTGCTGTCCCCTTAAAATCATGTTCCATCAGTAAATATGGATGACGATTCTCCAACTGGTACTTGTAGCGATCCTGTAAAATATAGCCCTTATAGAGATAGACTTGAGCACAAAGCTGACTGAGTTCATAAGTAACGTGATCCTCTGTATAATCACTCAGCAATTCCTCCTTCTTCATTTCTTGAATCAATTGCGTCAGTAAATCTGCCAACTGCCCTCCAAAACCAAGGATATACTCCATAGTATGAAGAGGAAGAATGCGATGAGATAGGAGGAAAGAGAAGAAAATCATCATCTCCCCATCTTCAGTCCCTAGAGGAAGGTGTTGACCAGCGAAAAATGACGGAGCCTTTCTCAGCAAACGAAGGTAGAAAATATTGTCAAAATACCCTCGCATTTTCTCTTCTATCACTTGAAACTGACAGGCGTTAACCCGAAGACGTTGTTGACTGATATGAGACCAGAGAACCAAGTCCAATTTCTGGCCCGAAGACAAGCTTGCACCGCAGATTTCTTCTAGTGTAGCAATTTCCTGCTTTCTCTCTGGTTTCTGCATATGGCCTTCCCATTCCTGACTCGACCAGACCTTGCGGAAAAGACAGAAATAGAAATAGCGAATCTGATGCTCTGGACCTCGCCAACGTCCATTCTGGATGGATAAATCAAATTCTGACAAAATCTGATTTAAGCTAGCTAAGTGACGACCAAGCGTAGCCTCGCTAATCATCAATTCTTGAGCCAGCTGATGGGCTAAAAACTGTTGGTGGTAGAGAAGATAGACCACAATCTGGTATTTAACAGCATTCTCCAAAAACAGGCTCCGAATATCTCTCCCCTTGGTAGTTGCACCGATCGATAGACGCAGATTTTCATCTTCTAAGGAGATAGTCAGCTCTAAGCCACTATCCAAAGCCTTGTCATTGAGTAGGGTGACATATTTGGTTAGGGTTGCTTTTGAAAATCCTGTTTCCTCCATTACAGCCTTGACAGTCGTCTGAGACTCTTGTAATAGAAAGGAAAGGATTGAAAATTGGCCAGATTCAGCCTTTTCCATCAAATCTCCTAAATACATTTGTTACCCCTTTCATTTTCTACCTTAAGCATAGCATAAATCTTACAAATGCTGAAATAATCTGTTTCTCTTTTTATTTTCATGCTGATTTCCTAGTCCATTATCCTGAAAATCAGTAAACACACGGCTCCCTCTTTGGGCATTTTTATGCTAAAATAGTAGCTATGGATAAAATTATTAAAACTATATCAGAAAGCGGAGCCTTTCGTGCTTTTGTCCTTGATAGCACGGAAACCGTCCGCACTGCTCAAGAAAAACACCAAACCCAAGCTAGCTCAACTGTAGCGCTTGGTCGAACTCTTATCGCTAGCCAGATTCTCGCAGCCAATGAAAAAGGAAATACCAAACTAACAGTTAAGGTGCTTGGATCTAGCTCTCTAGGTGCTATCATCACCGTCGCTGATACCAAGGGGAACGTCAAAGGCTACGTTCAAAATCCTGGTGTTGACATCAAAAAGACTGCAACTGGTGAAGTTCTAGTCGGACCTTTTGTCGGCAATGGCCAATTCCTCGTTATCACAGACTACGGTACTGGAAATCCTTACAACTCTATGACTCCCCTCATTTCTGGGGAAATCGGTGAAGACCTTGCCTTTTACCTGACTGAAAGCCAACAAACGCCTTCAGCAGTCGGCCTCAATGTCCTTTTGGACGAGGAAGACAAGGTCAAGGTTGCAGGTGGTTTCCTAGTCCAAGTCTTACCAGGAGCCAAGGAAGAAGAGATTGCTCGCTTTGAAAAACGCATCCAAGAAATGCCAGCTATCTCAACCCTCCTCGAAAGTGAAGACCATATCGAAGCCCTCCTCAAAGCTATCTACGGTGACGAGGCCTACAAGCGTCTTTCTGAAGAAGAGATCCGTTTCCAATGTGACTGTAGCCATGAGCGCTTTATGAATGCTCTTGCCAGCCTTCCAAGCTCAGACTTACAGGAAATGAAAGAGGAAGACCACGGAGCAGAAATCACTTGTCAATTCTGCCAAACTACTTACAACTTTGATGAAAACGACCTGGAGGAACTCATTCGTGACAAATCTTAATACACCTTTTATGATTGGCAATGTTGAGATTCCCAATCGTACCGTTTTAGCACCCATGGCTGGTGTCACCAACTCAGCCTTTCGTACTATCGCAAAAGAGCTTGGAGCTGGACTCGTTGTCATGGAGATGGTCTCTGACAAGGGAATCCAATACAACAATGAAAAAACCCTGCACATGCTTCATATCGATGAAGGCGAAAACCCAGTCTCTATCCAACTTTTTGGTAGCGATGAAGACAGCCTAGCACGCGCAGCAGAATTCATCCAAGAAAACACCAAAACCGATATCGTCGATATCAACATGGGCTGCCCAGTTAACAAAATCGTGAAGAACGAAGCTGGCGCTATGTGGCTCAAGGATCCAGACAAGATTTACTCGATCATCAACAAGGTTCAATCTGTCCTTGATATTCCACTTACTGTCAAAATGCGTACCGGCTGGGCCGATCCATCTCTGGCAGTTGAAAATGCCCTCGCTGCTGAAGCAGCAGGTGTTTCTGCCCTCGCCATGCATGGCCGTACCCGCGAACAAATGTATACAGGTCATGCAGACCTTGAGACCCTTCACAAGGTCGCTCAAGCTTTGACCAAGATTCCATTCATCGCAAACGGTGACATTCGTACGGTCCAAGAAGCCAAACAACGTATCGAAGAAGTCGGTGCTGACGCAGTTATGATTGGCCGCGCTGCCATGGGAAATCCTTACCTCTTCAACCAAATCAACCATTACTTTGAAACAGGAGAAATCCTCCCTGATTTGACCTTTGAAGACAAGATGAAAATCGCCTACGAACACTTGAAACGTTTGATTAACCTCAAAGGGGAAAACGTAGCAGTTCGTGAATTCCGTGGCCTCGCTCCTCACTACCTCCGTGGAACATCTGGCGCTGCCAAACTCCGTGGAGCCATTTCACAAGCTAGCACTCTAGCAGAGATTGAGGCTCTTTTGCAATTGGATAAGGCTTAATAGACCAAAACCCGTAACTATCTTAAAGTTTACGGGTTTTTCTTGGATTTATATAAGCAATCAATGTCTATATGAAATTAGTCATTCTCCGTCTTTTTTCCTTTTAATAGATAAACACCTACTAGAGATATTAGACCTAAGAATTCCATAAGCAACGTTGACATTGTTCCAGTTGATGGGAGTGCTTGCTTATCTTTTTTATCTGAATTTGAACGATTTTCACTCATTTGATTTGCTTTATCAGCAAGAAGAACCATTTCCTTATCATCAGATTGAGTTTTTCCTTCCCTATTTTCCTCTGGCTCAGTAGCCATTTGTTTTTTAGGAAGTGTTTTAATCGCAAATAAGCTGAAATGACTCGTTTTGAAAACGACTTGCCCATTTTCGACTGTTGATGGGAGCAACTCCAACTCTCCATTTTTCTTCACATGGTAAACTTGAATCTCAGACTCAATATTACCAATTGCAAGACGAACTACTCTCTCTCCCTTCACATGGGTTTCTTTTCCATCTTTTGAAAGGGAAATATCAAATATGCGCACTGTTCCTTGCCCTGTTTGATGGGTAACATTATCAATCATTTCTTTTGTTGTTACCTCTTTAAGGTTGACAGAGTCTGCTTCTGTAGCAGTTTCAAACATAACAGTAATCTTGGCATTCCCATTTTGAGTTGTAAATACCTTTTGAACAGTAGATGTCGGTTGAGATGAGAGAGTAGGAGAAAGACTGTTAGATCTGGTAGGAGATGAAGAATTTGTCTCGTTTCCTGATGGTTTACTTGGGGTAGATGGTTTTACTTCTTGCTCTTTTTCTGGAGATTTTGGTTTAGTGGAAGCACTTGAACTTCCTGAAGAGCTAGTGGAACCGGAGTGACTTCCTGCAGTGGATCCTGATGGGTTCTGCTCTTTTTCCACAGGTTTGCTTGGAGTAGGTTTCTCTAGTTTTTCTGGAGTTTCTGGTTTAGTGGAGGATTCTGAATTTGACGAAGAAGATAAGCCCTTTTTAAAGTTAGACAAAGCTTCATCTAGTTTTGATTGACTTTCTGTAACCAGATCCTGTAGTTGGGCTTTTTGGGTTGATTCATCTAATTTATGCAAATACGTTTTTTCAATATCTTTTAGCTTTTTAATTAGCTCTACAGTATTGATATGTTGCTCTTTTTCTAAATTTTTCTTGATGTCATCTAATAATCCTGTTAGATGTTTAGTGACCGCTTCCTTTGCCTTATTTCGCTCTAAGCCGATTTCTCGTCCCTTATGTTTAACGACTAGAGCTTCTATCTCCTGTTCAGCTTCTTTCACTAGGTTTTCCACTTTTTCTTTACTCGAAGCCTCATCAAACATCCTTTTATACTTCTCTACAGATTCTTTGGATTCTCTTAAAAGATCTGTAAACCAAAAAACTCCTCCATTTTCCTTTTTTAAACGAGTAAGCATATAATTATCCAAAGTTGTTTTAGCTGTTTCTTTAGCTTCTTTAAGATTTGTCTCCGTAGTTTTTTCAGTAGAAACTATATTTCCTCCTTGATTTTCTACTTTTGGTGGAGTTGGATTATTATGTTCTTTTCCAGAAGGTGAATCAGAATCTAATCCTTGATTCGCAGGCTTAGTCGTATCACCTCTACCATTAGAAGAATTAGAATTTCCTGATGGTTCACTTTGTTTATTTGATAAACTATTCTTAAAGTCCTCTACCAACTTATCTAGCTTCGTTTGCCCCTCTTGCTGCAGTTTCTCTATTTTTTCTCTATCAGAAGCTCCACCAATTTTCTCCTGGTACTCTCGTACAATTCCCTGAGCTTGCTGGAGAATATCTCCAAATCCAGAAGCAGAATTATCTAATTTATTTAGAAGACTAGTCATATAATTAGACAAACTAACGCTAGCTTTTTTAACTACTTCATCATGTTCTTTATTACGTATTTCCAAACTTTCTTGATGAAAGTTATTCGCTATCTCATCTAGTACTGAATAGTTCATCTCCTGTTCAATCTGCTTTCTGTACTCAGCTTTTTTATCTTCAGGTAAAGCTGTCTCTCCCAACTCTTTTATCAACTGCTGTCTATATTCCTTCAGCTTATCTTGCCCACTAGATGTAACCATGGGGTTATTTCCACCTCCAACCCCTTCTGCATGGACTACTCCTCCTAAGAACAGACTAGCAACTACTACACTAGCTACTCCAATACTAAATTTACGAATTGAATAACGTACTTTTCTCTCACTTTTTGATGCAAACATAATTATTTCCTCCAATATTTTTCTTAACACTACTATATCATTTCAATATGAACTGTATATGAATTGAATCTTGTATTTATCTCTTTATGCTTCCATTTGGAATTATAACTTCATGTAATAACTTTTCCTCTTCAGCTATTCGTCGATACAAAATAACTGCATAAGCTGGAAAAACTAAAACAAAAGTCATATAGGCATGACTCAGCAAGGTCAGGCCAATCAACTCGGGAAGGATATTTAAAAAGTAATTGGGATGTTTTACTGTCCTAAATAAGACATGATCCACAAACTTATGATTCGGTGCTAACATCAACTTGACTGTCCAAATATCCCCAAGCAGATGAATAACAAGTAGTAACATCAACATAGAAAATATCAGGAGCACCAAACCCACAACACTCATCATATTGAAAGACGGTCGATAGACTAGGGCTTCCATAAAACAAGCCAGATAAAAAACAATATGAACCAAGGTAAGACGTTTGGTATTTTTAATGCCAAATTCTCGCCCACCATCCCTACGAAGCCGTTTTTCATTTGCAATTGATTTCTTTAGGAACAACAAGCGAATTAAAAATACACAGATAATGATTATTGCTATCATCACAATCCCCTTTCTTTACCACTACTGTAACATCTCTATGTTAACCCAATATGAATTGAAAAAGAAAAAGAACGAAAACTGATTCCGTTCTTTGATTTACTCTATCACTACCATTCAAACTATGCTTCCTTAAATTATCCTCAAGTAAGAAAAGAGTCTTACTAAAGCTAACTATCTGGTAACAAGCAGATTTTAAATTCCATCCCTTGTTCATAAGGCAAGAAACTATAGGACATACGATGACTCTCTAAAATATTCTTAACAATATAAAGACCCAACCCTGATCCTGTTTCTCTGTCTGTTACAATTTGTGAATGGTAAAAAATATCAAATAAATGTTCTAACTCTTCCTGATTCAACGGAGCACACGTATTCCTAATAGACAGATAACCATCTTGCTCAGAAATAGTCACAATGCCAGATTGATCTGAGTACTTGATAGCATTACTGATAAGATTTGTCAAGACTTTATCCAAAGCCTTCAAGCTCATCCTTACTTTTGTATCAGTAGTCAACTGATTATCAATCACAAGATTTTTAGAAAATGCCAATTCCTGATATCGAGACAAAACATCTGTCAAAACGGTATTTACCATTAAAATCTCACTGCACTCTGTCCATTCTTGAAATTTAGAAGATTCCAACACTTCCTCTAGCAAGAAACTCATCTGATCGATTTTATCAATACTCTTTTCAAGATACTTAGGATGATCCTTATAATCCCCCACATTGTATTGCATATTTTCTAAGATAATCCTGAGAGTAGCTAGAGGTGTCTTTAATTCATGCGATGCTCCACGGACAAAGGAAACCTTTTGATTTTGCAATTTTACAATTTGCTCATTGCGATTTTCCAACTCATGAATAACCTTCAACAAGTGCTCATACACACCATTAATCTGCTTTCCAACTTCACCAACTTCATCTTTTCTGCTTTCATCAAAACGAATATTGTCATCCAAATCTTGCATCTTACTAGTCACTTCTGAAATGTAAAAAAGAGGATTGAGCAAGCGTTTCGTATAAAAATAAGAAAAAACAAAGGAAAAAGCAATTGTAACCAAAAATGTATAGGGGAGATACAAAAGCAAAATATTCTTTGCTTCTTTGTAGATATCCACTCCCTGCACAAACTGCACCGTTACCTGTTTACCATCTGCTGTACTAACAGGCTTATCTAACATCACGATATAATTTGATAGCTCTCCATCTTTAATATCTAAGTCATGCACAAGAGGGAGCCGCTTATCTAAGATATCTCTTTTAAGGTGAGCAGATATGGTCAAGGACTTTGAATAAGACTGGAGTAAGCTTGGAATTTCATCAGCTGTCTTAGTCTTTAAATACTCCGTAAACACTCTTGCACTCTCATTAAACTTTTCCCCCTCCAATTGAATATAGTAAAAAGGAAAGGTCAAATAAATAGCTATATGAATGACTAGACCAACACCACCTAGAATTGCAAAACTTCTTAAAAAAGACTTGGTTAATAATTTAGGATTTTTTATCATAAGCTAATCTTATACCCAACATTTTTCACAGTCACAATGCAATCTAAAGCTAATTTTTTGCGAAGAGTACGAATATAGACGTCAACGACCCTATCACAAGGTAAATCAGCTACATCTTTTGAAATTTCTTCCAATATCTGCTCTCTACTTAAAACTTGATTTTTATGCTGAATCAAACACTTTAGTACCAATAATTCCTTTGGTTTGAGATCAATTTCTTCATTTTTATAATGTGCTTTGTAAGAGGTAAAATCCACTGTTACATCCTGATATTGCCAAAGATCCTCTATGACGTAGTAACGTCTGATAAGCGCTTTAATACGCTTGGCAAGCAGTACCAAAGAAAAAGGTTTTGTCACATGATCATCAGCATAGAGATCAAATACCTGTGACTGAGTAGTTTCATCTCCCAGAGCACTCAAGACGATGACAGGAATATCGTGCTCTTGATTGATTTCTTTTAACACTTCAAAACCACTCTTCCTAGGCATCATTAAATCCAGTACCATGAGATGGATAGGGAGATCTTGAAATTTTTCCAAGGCCTCTTGTCCATCCTTAGCCATAATGACATGATAACCCTCTTCTGTCAGAAATGCTGCAATTCCTTCTCTAATCATTTCCTCGTCATCTGCAACTAAAATGTTCATCTCTCTCCCTTTCTACTACCGGAACTTCACACATCTATTTCCTGTATGTTATTTGAAAATTTCCTACCAGCCTATCATCTATGATAATGGAATGGATTTCATTTATCCGCTACTTGTTGTCAACAACAACGTAAATACAAGAAAATCATTCATCTTGCAGCTTAGTTTGATTTTTCAAATACCAGCTAGAACAGGTTTGACAGGCAAAAAAGAAACAGGTCTCTTTTGAAAGGATAAAAATTTCAGATAAGACTGCTCTTTTTCTACTACACATGCTCTAAGACAAATACGATGGAGGGTAATAAACATATGAATTTTGGGTTGAATAGTGAAAACCACGGATCCTTTAGAAGCTATAGGTTTTAGTTTCATACTCTTCGAAAATCTCTTCAAACCACGTCATCTCTATCTGCAACCTCAAANNTTGCTCTTTGATTTTCATTAAGTATCACTCCACTGTGACTTATGGTCAGATGCTGATACTTTTATTCTTTTATGCAATATCAAATTTTAACTGGCCTGCTTTAACACCAATCTTAAGTGTGCTACCTGCCTCTAATTCTCCCTTGAGAAGAAGTTCTGCCAACTTGTCTTCCACTTCTGTTTGCAGGGTTCTGCGAAGTGGACGAGCTCCCATCTCTGGGTCATATCCTTGATTTGCCAACAATTTCAGTGCGGAAGTTTGTAATTTCAAGTCAATGCCTTTTTCAGCCAAACTTGCCACTAAAGGTTTGACCATAATCTTCACCACTTCCTGCATATGGTCGCTAGACAGGCTATGGAAGACCACCTTTTCATCAATACGGTTGATAAACTCAGGTCTATAAGCTTTTTTCAGTTCTTCAAACATGCGTTTTTCCATATTTTCCTGGTCAAAACGAATGTCCTTAGCCCCAAATCCGACAGTCTTGTCATCACGAAGGGCTGTCGCACCAAGGTTTGACGTCATGATGATAATGGTATTTGAAAAGTCGACCTTGCGGCCCTTACTATCAGTCAGGACACCATCATCCAAGACCTGCAAGAGAACATTAAAGATGTCTGGGTGAGCCTTTTCTACCTCATCAAAGAGGAGAACGGAATAGGGTTTGTTGCGAACCTTCTCTGTCAACTCCCCACCTTCTTCGTAACCCACATAGCCTGGAGGAGCTCCGTTGAGACGGCTGGCTGCAAATTTCTCCATATACTCACTCATATCAAAGCGGATAAGGGCTGATTCGTCGTCAAAAAGAACTTCTGCCAGAGCCTTAGCCAATTCGGTCTTACCGACACCTGTGGGTCCTAGGAACATAAAGGAACCAATCGGACGCTTGTGACTACGAATACCAGACTGATTGCGGCGAATGGCACGGCTAATGCTTGAAACAGCTTGATCTTGCCCGATAACACGTTTGTGCAATTCAGCTTCCAGATTCAGGTATTTCTTGGCATCCGTTTGAGTCAGTTTTTGGACTGGAATACCTGACAAGCGACTCAAGGTGGTCAAAATATCAGCCTCTGTCACCAATTCTTTATAGACAGGCACTTCCTCTTCTGTTGCGATTAGCTGGGCTGCCTGTTTCCACTTGCCATCCATCAAGGCCTTGTCAGCTAAACTCAAGCCAGAATCGTCTGCTTTTACATGCTTTGACTTATTTTGCACTGTTGCTGCTGCCTCATCCAAGAGATCAATAGCAGAGTCTGGCAAGTGACGACTAGTCAAGTAACGATGTGCCATCTTGACGGCTGTTTCAACCGCTTCATCTGTGATTTGCACACGATGATGTTTCTCATAAGTCGCCTTCAAACCTTTCAAAATGGCCATACTGTCGACCACACTTGGCTCTTCAATCGTCACTTTGGCGAAACGACGAGAAAGAGCTGCGTCTTTTTCAATGTGTTTTTGATATTCTTCCTGAGTGGTCGCACCAACCGTTCTCAAAGTTCCACGCGCCAAGGCTGGTTTCAAGATATTGGCCGCATCCAGAGTTGAGTCAATCCCGCTCCCAGAACCCATGATGGTATGAAGTTCATCGATAAAGAGGATTACTTGGCCATCTTCTTCAATATCCTTGATGATATTATTCATGCGTTCTTCAAAGTCACCACGGAAACGTGTCCCTGCAACGACATTCATCAAATCAAGCTCTAACACGCGCATCTTGGCCATTTCCGCAGGCACATCCCCACTAGCAATACGCTGAGCGAGCCCAAGCGCCAAGGCTGTTTTCCCGACACCAGCATCCCCAACCAAGACAGGATTGTTCTTGGTCTTCCGGCTCAAGATTTGAATCATACGCGAGATTTCCTTGTCCCGACCGATGACTGGTTCTAACTTGCCAGAACGCGCTTGCTCTGTCAAATCATGCGTATAGTCCTCGAGACCACCACTCGGAGTCTGCGGCATGCCCATCATATTGGCCATAGAATTTTGTTTGTCAGCCACAGTACGATGGCGTTGACGTAAAGCCTTGAGGTCTTCACGAGTCCAACCTGCCCGTTCTTCTAAATTTCGACGAAGGGCAGCAATCTTGACCTGATCTTTCTTGTCTTCATAAGAAAAACCAGCCCTCTCCAAAATACGAGTCGCCAAGGCATTGCCATCATGCAAAATCGCATAGAGGACATGCTCTGTCCCTAGCACCTTAGCATGGACCACTGACGCTACATACTCTGCTTCATCAAAAAGAACCTGCAAACGATGGGAGAACGACAATTCCGTAAAGGTTTCATCCTGGCTATAGTCCGTTTCAGTCAGTTCCAAAGCTACTTCTTCTAAACGGTCCATCTCATATGGATAATCATTTAAAGTTGCCCCTGCCACACTATAACTGTGATTGGACATGGCAATCAACAAGTGCCAAGACTCTAGGTAACGAGCTCCAAAATGGCCAGCCACCATGTAGGCACTTTCGATACATTCATTCAATGCTTTTGAATAGTTCATCTTACTTCCCTTTTCTATCTACCTCTTGTATGACCTGTCGTAGCATATTAGCACGAACAACTGGAGCTTCTTCTCCTAAAACGCGATCCAAAGCTACTGATACTAGCAAATTCATCTCCTGTTTGGTCATCAATTCCTGCTCAACCAAAAGCTGTAGAATATCCTCATAAATTTCTTGACTGACCCGCTCACCAATCGAGTAAAGCAAATCGCGGAGCATTTCATGATGACTAGAAAACTCAATCCGTCCTATACGAATATAGCCTCCGCCACCACGCTTACTTTCAACCAAGTAGCCTCTACTTTCCGTAAAGCGTGTCTTGATCACATAGTTAATCTGACTGGGAACAACCTGAAAGGTATCTGCCAACTGACTACGTTGCAACTCCACAATACCAGATTGATCTAAAATCGCCTTGATGTAGGCCTCAATATGATCCGATGTATTTTTAAATCTCATTACAAACCCACCTCTCTCTTTAAACCTTGACTATCTTTGACTATACTATCATTTAACACTCTATAAGTCAAATTTTTAGGGCTCAGCCCTTGAAAATACTGACTTTCTTTAAAAACATTTAGGCATTAAATCGCCTTAGTTTTTCTTAAAAGTTCCTAAAAAAGTCCATAAAAAAAGCCCTAAAAAGGGCGAAATATTGACGAGTTCAGCAGGCAAGAAACTAGCACGGTCAAACGTGCTTTTTTATTACCTGCTAATATTGTATCATATTCTCTCAACTTATATATAGCCAAAATCACGCAAAATATAAAGATAAAAGTATATAGGATAATGCAAAAGCCCCTCTCACTTTTATTCTATTGAATGAATAGCATGATGAGAAGCAAGGATAAAAAGCCCTCAGATAAATCTGAGAACTTAAATAATGATGTGTTAGCTCGCTCACTTAATTAAAACGCTTAACACTATTAAATTATAGTTTACTTTGAAATATGCTGAATCCTTTCTGTAAATTTTTGAATCGCATTCAGTTCTGCAGGTCTTAAATGAGGGTACGCTTTAGTCCTCCCCCCATTTCGTTTAATATGTCCAAATTCAAGTAAATGAGTAAGAGAGCCGTATTTAAAACTATATACAACCCAAACCCCTTTTCTCACTCTTTTCTTACGCCATCCTTTTGAATATTTACCTGTTCTTTTAGGGCTAGTTTCCCTTAATTCTTGGACTGTTTCTTTAGCGACTTGCTCCGCAATTTTATCAACTTCCTCATTAACCTCTTCACAATATTCTTCTAGAATATTTGCTAATTGTGTTGCTAGATCCATTTTCTAAAAACTCCTTCTATTTTTTTAAATATCAACTTTTTACCCCCTTTTTGGTTGACAGCTTCCGACTTGGAAAAAGTTACCGCTCCCGGTACCTAAAATCAACGAAAATGCTTTACAAAGTGGGGGGAGTGTCAATATCCTTTCAGTTCTATAAATCTTTTAGCGATTACTTTTCTTCGACTATTTATATAACGAGTAGTTTTATTTAGTTTCTCTGCCACGTCTTCCCAGGTCATACCAGCTTCTAAAAATCTCATTTTAAAAATGACTAGATCACTTTCAATTAAGTTTTCCATCAAGGTATCTACAACTAGTTTGAAGCCTTCTAAATATCTTAGTGTTTGGTCTTCTTCAATTCTAATGATTGTCGCTTCAGTAGGACTAGATACTGTCTTTCCTTTCCCACCAGTATAATCTTCAGTGCTATGTTTCTTATTATGTATCAGTTCCTGTCTTCTCAAATAAATTTTATTAGCAAGCGTTCTATATCGTCCTAACTCAATATCTATCCCGTCCAGATCTCTGTTACTCAACTCGTACATAGGCAAGTACCTCCACTTAAATTTAAAAATTTTTTTATCTTGCAATTTGTCAAATTGTAAATTCTGTCAAACTGACAAAAAGCGCTAAAAGCCTTCCAACACTCCACTTACCAGGTATCATTGTTTTAAGTTTGACAACTCTTCAGTATGACAAGTTCAAGGGAAATTTCTTTAATTTATCCCCTCAGTTTCTCATATCTTACATTCTGTGAAACTCACCCCATTCTATAACTTACTGATATACATGGCTTCCAAGCCTATACTCTGTTTTAGTTTATGCTTTCTTCATTTTGTGAAACTAATTTACTAAAATTAAAAACAAGGCCATTTTTGATATAGCTATCAATTTCTTGATATTCAAATCAGCCTTGTTTCTAATGAATTACTCTTTACCTAAATACTCTTTAATCTCACGATATTCCTTAGAAAAATTCATATGCCCACTGACATCAGGATTTAAGAACGGAAGGATACTTATTGGATTTACTTCTGTCCGATATACTGCAAGAGAATGCTCCTGAGTTATTTCTCCAACTACGCCTTTATGTATTTCTTCTACATCTTTCTTTAGTACTTGAATTTCATCGTAGGCATCTAAAATTATTCTAAGTTTCTTCTGGTAACGTTTATAGATTTTCTTTTCTTCAGCTCTTCGTTTAGTCTCTTTAAAGATATATTCAAATATCGCTGCCTTTGCCTCCCAGAAATAAGTATCATACTCTTTCTCTAAAAGATTGATTGATTCACTCATTTTAGCAATTTGTCCTAAAGAAGTAGTATTATCCTCAAGAAAAGAATCAATATTATCAAATGAAACCTTCTTCTCTCCAGTAATTGTTTTTCTTTTTTCTTCCAACTTTGTTCTTGCTTTTGCAATATTATCTTTTTTATCATCAAGATTTTCTAATGTTGATAATACTTCTCTAATATCCATCCCCTATCTCCTAATTCCATTTTATAAAGAAAGCGCAATCCGTTTCAATTTTCTTCACAACGAAACGAGTATAAAGCATTAAACTCATTCCATAAATAACGGATTCACTTACCCAACGTAAGCTATTTTTATTTCTTTCAAATAAAGTAGCGAAATTGTACAAATCCCCAACGAAAGCAACTTTATCGCCTTTTACTCCTAGTACTTCATCAGACACAACAATAACATCATCAACGTATAAGTTTTCTGAGTATCGTTCCTTCTTGTTAATTTTTAAAATATAATTTCCATCACTAGATTTCTCTTTATCTAAAAACTTAAATAGCGACTGACTTAATACAAGAGTATTATGACGTTCAGGATTCAAATCGTTTATGGTGTCTTTCAATTCGTCAAAATTAGAAACATTTTTTTCAGGTGCTTCTTTTAGAATTTTTCCAATTTCAATATTACGTGTTTTACGACAAAGACGGGTAATTTTGTTACTTAAGAAGTCTAATATATTATATTCTCCATCATCAACTTGTTCAGACGATAAGGGGAGACGGCCTGAAAATGTCTTGTGTTCGAACTTAGTTCTAATCTGTTTTTTTCTAAGTTCTACAATTTTACTTTCTCTAAACTCTTCCGATTCAAGTTCTGATAGATGTTCATCGTCAAAATCTACAGTTTCATATGTTCCACCAGTACCCGTATACTCAATAACATTAACAAGATCCACTAGTTCTTTTCCTTCTTCAGGAACGTCATAGATACTTGTTATATCTTGTGATAATATTAAACCTGTTTTTAAATTTTTATCATCGATACTCATTCCTCTACTTCTTACATACTTTTCTACCAAACTAAATTTTTTAGCCATTTTATACTCCTTTATCTCTTTATTGCTCCTCGTTGTTTATAATTTTTTCTAAAGTTCTTAGCTCTTAGCTTTTCTTTTAGAACTCTACGAGCTTTTAAAATCATTTTTTCTAACTGTTGATTTTGTGTTTTCGTTAGCATATTTTTCTAGTATTTCATGGTTCCCACTTTCTAAACTGCTATCTTCATTTTTACATTTTGAAAATATTTTCTGTCTTTTTTCTGGATCAATAGAAAACTTACTAGCTACCACATACCCTAAGGATGTATCTACTGTCATCTTCTTCACCTCCTTTCTTCTCAAGCAAAAAGGGACATACCACTAGCATCATATGCTTACGGTATGCCCCTGAGTTGTTCTCAATAGACTTATTTTTTAGTTTCTTTTTTGACTAGATGAGTAAATTTCCCATCTGAGTAGACTAAAGTTATCTCTCCAAATCTTGGAACTTTTTCTATCTCTATTATACCACATTTTTCGTAGACAATAAAGCCTTTTTCTGTTGAAAATTTCATTTCATCCATATCTATTAACCTTTCTCTCCTCTCACTGTGTTAATCGTATATCGCTTATCTTTGATTGTGAAAGCCTTAAAAGTGTTCCCCTCTAAACCTTTCAAAATTCTACTTGAATTTCTAGCATTGTATACCGTCCGCAGTTCACTACTATCTAGGTTCGTGTTGAAAATCGTAGTTTCTCGATTGTTGATAATATCAAACAAGAAATCCTGTTCCCAATCGCTCTTAGGAGTGATTGTTCCATTTTTTGCCCCCAGGTCATCGATGATTAGAAAATCAACATCAACTAGCTTTTTAACTGCCTCATACTCTGTTAAGTTTGCATTTCTTCCATAAGCCCATCCTTCTTTTATCTGCTTGATAATCTCGGTTAAACTGACAAATAAGACACTCTTAGGATCGTTCTTCTCTCTGAAACTCTCATTGATTTCTTTGGCCAGGGCAAGCGATAAATGACTTTTTCCTATTCCTGTGCTACCGCTGATTAAAGTATTTCCCGTCATACCTGCAAGGTATTTCTGGGCTTGACCCTTTACAAACTCTAACATCTGACCTTCCTCTGTAGTCTTAACAAAGAAATTATCAAATGTCGCTCCCTTTAACTCTTTAGGAATTGTACTATCACGCATTAATACATCATAAGTTTTAAAATATGTTTGTCTATCATCAAACCGCTGTAATAGGTCTTTCTCTTTTTGTTTAATATCCCCCTTCACACACTCCGGGCAAAATGGTTGTATTTTTCTTTCTGAACCCCCTACTACAGGTATAGAAATTTCCCAGTAATTTACCTGATGAATATCACAAACTTTATCTGATATTTTTCTGTTATTAAATTCTTTAAATTGTTCCTTCATCCTTGCAACTCCTAAAATGGTAGGTCTGGGAAGTTATCTCTAGACTCCCCTTTTATGGTTTTAGGCTTTTGATTCAAATAACCGTCAAACTTAGATCCGAAAAGTGTTTCAGGTCTCAGATATTTAGAAAATTCAGGACTATCCTTCCATTCTGCCGTTTTAATATCTATCACCTGTTTAAAATCTTCAAGTGTATAGCCTTCTTTGAATCGTGCTAGTAAAAGCCTTTTTGTCTTATCAACAAACTTATACCGCTTATTAGCTACTTGATTCAGATAAACAATAGGAATCCAAAGTTCTTTATGTTTTGTTTTCTCTAAATCTTTTATAGCTGTTTCTTCAAGCCAAGTAGGAAAAGTGAAAGATGAGCTTTGCTCATTAGGCGAGTTTCCCTCGACTATATATTCTTTATTTATATCTAACTTTAAATCTTGCTCTAACTCTTTCTCTTTATCTATCTCTTTCTCTGTCTTACATGTAGATAACGTTGTAAAATTATTAGATAACAATGTAAGATTTTTTTCTTTCTCTTGTTGCTCTTTGCGGTAGCTTCTCATATATGCAGCGTGGTTTGTTTCTTGTTGTACCAAAGCTTTTGCTTGTGTTAACTCGGCATTTTTATCTTCATCAATCTGAATCAGGCCACATTGCGTAAAATAAGCTATAGTCATAGATATATCATCCTCAGAAACATCTAATTTCAAGGCCAGTTCTTCTTTTAAGGTTTCAAAGTATCCTTCGTAATACAGAATACAATCACTTTCAAGACTTTCTAACATAAGACGGATATAAATCACTATCATAGTGTAGCCGCCAGGCATACTTTTTAGTCGCTTAATAAATAGGTTATCAAAAAATTTCTTATCAATTTTTAACCAAAAATATACTTTAGTCTTTGCCATCATCTACCCCCAAAAACTTTAAAACATCTGAGACTTTATAATACGCTTTTCTAGTATCTTCAATAGGCGGTATATACTGCGGTAGTCCTGCACCTTCCCATTTTGTCAAGGTTTTATCTCCTATGCCCAGTTCTTCCTTTAGTTCCACCTTGCTTATCAAATCTAATCTTTTTTGAGGTGCTTTCTCATGGCTTCTTAAATATCGTTCCACTGCTTCCAAAATCTTAGACTTTAAATCTTCAATCATTTTTTCAAACATCTTAGTACCCCCATGGCTTAACCCCTGCAAGCTGAATATATCGCCCATAATCAGGGCTTAAATCCTCGCTAGTTGTTTCTATCGTCTGTGTACTTTCTCGCTCGATTTGGGCGCTTTTTTTGCGGTCTCGATGGTTCAGGTAAATGAGAAAGCCAATCAAAATCACGGTAAAAATAATCGCCTGTGTATTGCTTAAATCTAGTTCATTCATGCTATGCCCTCGCTTTGTAATTCTTGATATAATTTACTTGATAGCTTCGCTCCATCTTCAGAAAGTCGTACACCTCTTCTGGAGTTACTTTATCATCTAAAAAGTCAATGATGAACTGAAATAGGTTCGGATTTCTATCCTTGATTTTAGTCATTAGCTTATCAAATTCTGATCGTGTCATGTTATCTAGGTCTAGAGTCATATTTTTCTCCATTAGTCTTTCCTTGTCCTTTTTCCTACCTGTTTTCTATATGGTATACTTCACCACTCCAAACGCTGAGCGATTGCCCCAAGTTGGCGAACGCTTGTAGTGATGTTTCGTGGGTAATCACCCACATTTCAGCTAAACAAGGCCTTAGAATCACCCTGTCAGCGCTTGATTTCAAAACCTTTTCTAATTGCTTGCCTGCTCTTCGGTTTTTCTTTAGGTATTTGATAAAATAGATATTTTTTGCTATAATCAAAGCATAGAAAAAATTTCTATACTCTGAATTGTGTCGCTTGCTCGCCTTGGCCAAAATTTGAGCAAGTGATTTTTTTATTTTCTTTTTGCATGATTACTACCTGACTTTGGTTTATAAAGCAAGTCTTTACTTTCGATAAGATCTAGAATCCAACTGATTCCCTGTTCTACTGTTTCAAGAAATGCGCCCAGGTCTTCACTGTCCAAGTTCTCGTAGTTCATACAAAGATATTCGGCTAGTTGTCTGTCTTTCTCAACTAGCTTTTTAAAATCCTTGGGATACTTAGGAATTTCTAACCCCTTGGCATTTGTAACTGTCTTAAAATCATTTTCCATTTTCTATACTCCTATACTTTAAAAATTAATTCCTTAATTTCTGAATACCCCCTATTCAAGTTAATCATAGCTATTGCCATATCTTCCAAACGTTGGTAGTTTGTCAGTTCTGCACTTGTCAAGCCATCAATGCCGTTCTTACTTTCTCGCTCCTTCATGAGTTGCGCTTTATTCTTCCCTGTCACTCCCTTTAGTAGTAAGTTTGTAAGAGTACTATAGGCATGCTTGGGGGCTTTCTCCCATGTTTGAATAGCTTCAGTTAAGCTTTTACGCTTTGGCTTTTCCAGTTCTCTTTGAAGATAGCGTTTAGAAAGTTCATTACGCATTTCAAAAAAGGCTTTGACTAGGTTCTTCTTAAACTCTTTTACGGGGTCTGTATTTCGTAAGTAAGTGATCAGCAATGTTGCTTGTTGTTCATTCAGAAGATAGATTTTTTTCGGTTGCCCTCTCTTATCTAATTTATGGATTTTAAATCCAAGTATTCCCAACGCTTCAAAATCAGCTTTATTGTCTCTGACTAAGCGTGTAATAGTATGGTGCTGTACTTCAGCACATTCAGCGATAATCTCGCTCGTAGTATACGGCTCTTTCTTGCCGTCCATGTAAACCAATTCCATCGGTCCACTCCTTTCTTATTTTTGTCAATGCTTACCACCTAAAACAGTACCAAGGGGAAGAACTTTCTAGGGAGAAAGGAGTCACCCCCTACAAACCCTTGATACTGCCATAGGTAGCAAGCAAAGTAGTCTAGTAAAAATTTAGCTAGATCCGTTTATCAATCCCCAGTGGTAAAGCACCACATGAGAAATCTGTAAACGTAGAGTAGTATTGCGATTGGTTCGCTCCTTTCTAATAATCTTCTAAAAGCCACTCTATCACACTTTCGTAAATGCGCTTAGGTGCATCGTAGTTGCCAGCTTCAATTTTTGCTAGAGTAGGAGGTGTAATTTTTAGTTTCTTGGCTAACTGAACTTTTCCAAGCTGAAGCTCCCCTCGTTTTCGACGAACTTTTTTTGCATGTTCTATTGTTAATAACATTATCAACTCACTCCTTTCTAAAAAATCTTGATTTGGACGAAAGTTTTTTCATCACACTTTGAATTATAAACGAATTTATTTTCGTTGTCAAGCGATAAATGAAATTTTTTTCGTCTATGATTTTATTTTTTCTCTCTACTATGTTATACTTTAGATAAACGTATAAGAGGATAACTAATGGAAAAACAAACACCTAAAAATAATCTAAAAAAACTTAGAATAGAAAAAGGATTCTCCCAAAAAGAATTTTACGAAGATATTATAAAAAAAGAACTAGGTTTGAATATTACTTTACGAACTTATCAAAATTGGGAAAATCCAAATAATGAAATCAAATCAAAACCTGCTCTACTACTTGCAGAATATTTCGGGGTAAATGTTGGATATCTTTTAGGGGAAGACGAAAGAAGAACAACCTACCTAACCTCTACTCTAGAGAAATATAGTGATAACATGGAATCCCCAGTAGATTTCGCAGGATATGGTTTGTTGGCGCTAACTCGTGGTGAAAAAGTAAGGGATACCGTAATAGAAAACCTTAGAGAAATCACAGACTATTATGGACATAGAAGATGTGCTAAAGAAGAATTTAAAAATTGGAGTCAAGAAAAAAAAGATCTTATGTTAAAAGGAATGCAAGACTATGCTGATTCAAATATCGGAAGATTTCTTGCAGGTCTAATGACCTTTCCTGATAAGACTAAAATTACTATTATTGATTTTTTAACACTAGACAAGAAAGAAAGGGAAGCTATTAGTACAATAATTTCCTCATTAGCCGATAATCCTGTTCTTCATAAAGATTATGATGACTAATATAAAATCGCTAATCACTATATAAGCTCCATATCCGCCAATAAATACTCTATCCCATAGGTCTATTGTAAAAAAGATGGGATAGCCCACTAAATCTTTTATCAGAAAAACACCAGCATATAGGAGACTACTTATGAAAAAATTACTAAGCACATCAGCTATTTTACTTTCTGCTACCGTTCTAGTAGCTTGCTCTAACGATCAATCAACTACTAAAGATAGCTCAGAACAAGCAAAAACGGAGCAAAAAAACACTACTTCAACAAACACAAAAGCCAAAGTAGATAACAGTAAATACGACAATCTAATTTCTGAAATCAAGTCAAAATTAGATCCTGAATCAACTGGCGCAATAAGCGTAAAAATTCAAAATAACGTAATCGATTCAGACTCATCCGAACCGCATGATACAATCATGATTTTGCTAACTGGAACGGCTAAAGATAGCGCAAAAGAGACTATGGACGCAATCAATTCAAATTCTGCTACAACTAATCAGCAAAATGCAATTACCGTATTTCGGATGTCTATATCTGAGTTTGCTAAAAAATTACCAGACGACAATACTACTCTTTCCCTTGGATATGAAAAATCCGCTGATCAATACGACTTAATCGCAAAATCTTCAAAACAAAAAGATTTTATCCCTGTTGGAGAAATCATCGTAAATTAAAAAACTCCCCCATATTCGCCAATAGCGCCCCTATTTCTAAGGTCTATTGTGCAAAAACAGGGGAAATTGAAGAATAGAAAACTGATTTTACAGACTAAAGTGCAAAAAAAACGGCAAAATTGACAAATAGAAAGGAGAAACATGAACTACGCTCAAGACTACCTGGACGATATACTGGTACGAATGGCCTACCATTCTAGCGGTATTGAAGGAAACACTATTTCCCTACCCGAAACCGTCAGCATTATCTTAGAAAGCACCTTGCCACGCAACGGCAAAAGTATTCGTGAGTTTTATGAGATTGAAAACCATAAACAGGCCTTTTCTTATCTCTTGGACTCATTGGCAAATCATCAAGCCCTTACTGTGGGGCTGGTTCAAGATTTTCACGCCTTATTAGTGGATAGACTGCAACATGATCGCGGACAATTTAAGCAAGTTCAAAATGCTATTATCGGGGCTGAATTTCAAACGGCTAGCCCAGCAGAAACACCCTACCTGATGACGCAATGGGCTGATAATACCGCTTATCGCTTAGATCATGCTCAGAATGAAAAAGAAATCTTAGAGATTTTAGCAGATACCCATATCCAGATTGAACGGATTCACCCATTTAGCGACGGCAACGGCCGTACAGGGCGCCTTTTACTCATGTACCTAGCTATGAAGTATCTAAACGCTCCTATCATCATCTCAAAAGACTCAAGGGCGCATTATATGGAACTCCTCGCGAATCAAGACGTAACTGGACTAGCTGACCTCTTCAAAGAATCACTGGACTACGAAACAACACGGAAAGGACAGTTTTAGGACGAAAAAAGGCGAACTTTCCCAGCGTTGAGATTTTTCGATACTCAAAAATTTTTAAAAAACAAACCAAAAAGATTGACAAAAACTAAAAATTACAGTATTATTAGGCAATGAGAAGAGTTTCTGCTCCCAAGGGAGCAGAGTACGCGAAACACCGCCTAGTTCTACTAGGTGGTGTTTTTGTATATAAGGAACATATATGAAACCATTTCAAACATTAGATGAACAAATAAAACTTCTCCAGTCTAGAGGTTTAGAAATAGATAACATAGTAGAATGTAAAAGATACCTTCTAACTAACAACTATTACAACGTCGTCAACGGATATAGTAAATTTTTTCAAACATCAAAAGATAAATTTATAACTGGTGCAGACTTTAGAGAAATAGCTGCAACACACTTTTACGATAAAGAAATTAAATCAGCTTTTTTAAAAGCAATTATAGATGCAGAAAAACACTTTAAATCCGTACTGGCATATCGTTTTTCAGAATCATATCCAAAGCCATACTCTTATCTAGATATTAATAATTTTGAAACACAAAAAGATGCAAAAAGGCTCGCACAAATTACAAACTTAATCAGTATATTAGCTAGAATACTCAATGATTATAATAGGGATAAGCAAAACAATTCTATAAAACACCACTATAAACAACATGGCGTTGTTCCTTTCTGGGTTATCATCAATGAACTTACATTAGGACAAGCATTTAACTTTTATAGAAATCTAAACACTGATATAAAAAATCAAATAGCTAGAGATTTATCACCATTCTTACAAGAAAATATTGAATACATCCAAAATAGACCTAGTAAAGACCTTTTAAGTGGAAAGGCTTTAGAAAGTATTATTAAAAATATACTAGAAATTAGAAATATCACTGCTCATAATAATAAGCTTTTCAATTATAAATGTCGTGAGAATCTTCCACAACTAGCTTATTTCCATTATTACAATAACAATGCCAATACATCAAGACAATCTGTATATTATGTTTTTCTTGCCTTGCAATGCCTACTTGCTTCCACACAATACGCTCAATTACATAACACTATTATTAAAAGAACCAAAGCTCTAAATAAAAAAGCGCACTCCATTGAAGCCGGCATTGTATTGGACACACTTGGATTTCCGAATAATTGGTATAATATCACTGACACATTAAGATAGAACTACTTGCAATATATGGGCTTTTTAAAACCCTCATATCAGCCCCATATCCGCCTTGTTTCCTATTCTGGTACAATTTACCGTCTGACTGCTTAAAATCGAAAATAAGGGGTTCTCGTAGCCCCTCGCATGGTCTAAACTCAAAACCTTTTCTAATTGCTTGCCTGCTGATGGAAAAGGAGTAAACCATGAAAATTACACAACACACGAAAAAAGACGGATCAGCAGTCTACCGCTCCAGTATCTATCTTGGCATTGATTCTGTAACTGGTAAGAAGGTCAAGACTACCATATCAGCACGAACAAAGAAAGAACTCAAAAACAAGACCACCCAGGCTAAGGTAGAATTTGAGAAAAACGGCTCGACACGGAAACAACGCTCACATATAACAACCTATAGCGAACTTGTGGACTTATTTTGGCAAACCTACCAGTATACCGTAAAGACTAATACGCAGATTAAGATAAAAGGTTGCTTAAATAACTACCTCTTGCCCTCATTTGGTACTTACAAACTAGATAAACTTACACCTGTCATTATCCAAACTCAGGTAAATAAATGGGCGGATGAGTACAATCAGGACGGAACGGGGTATAAAGAATACAATCATCTTCATGCCTTAAATAAACGTATTCTACAGTATGGAGTTTCTATCCAGGCATTAGACAATAACCCTGCTCGTGATGTTGTCATTCCCAGAAAGATAACCAGAGATAAACAAGAAATTAAATACTTTCAAGATCAGGAACTTAAAAACTTCCTCTCCTATCTCGATAGCCTAGAAAATACCTTTATCAATTTTTATGATACCGTGCTTTATAAGACACTCCTAGCTACTGGACTGCGCATCCGTGAATGTCTGGCCCTGGAATGGTCTGATATTGACCTGCAGAACGGAACGATCGATATTAACAAAACACTCAACATTTTAAACCAGGTAAACACTCCTAAGACAAAATCAAGCTATAGAGTTTTAGATATTGATCATAAAACAGTGCTCATGCTTCGTCTCTACCGAGCAAGACAAGCAGAAAACGGTAGAAACATTGGCTTAACCTATGAGAAAGTATTCTCTGATAGCTTTGACAACTATGTCAATACTCGAAAAGTTGATTACCGCCTACATAAGCACTTAAAAAACGCTAACTGTACTGATTTAGGCTTTCATGCTTTCCGACACACTCACGCTAGTATCTTGCTTAATGCTGGCCTGCCATACAAGGAAATACAGACACGGCTTGGCCATGCAAAAATATCTGTAACTATGGACACTTACAGCCATTTATCAAAAGAAAATCAAAAAAGAGCAGTCTCATTCTTTGAAACTGCCCTCGAAAAAATAAAAAGTTCTTAAAAAAGTCCACAAAATAAAAAAAAGCGACACATAAAACCCTTATGTATCAACGATTATAGAATGATTTCGGTATAATTGACTATTATACCGAAATTTTCTCATTTTTAAAAGAAAAAGGGCGCTGGTAAAGGATAATCTTCACCAACTCCCTATTTTTCTACTTAATCTAAGCCTAATTCTGCCAAGATTTGACGTTTGTAGGCAATCTTTTGGACTTCCTTGTCCTCATCTTCAGACCAATCTAGTTTAATTTCTGAAACAATCTGCCCAGGGCGATTTTTCAAGATATAGATGCGGTCGCTGAGACTAAGAGCCTCCTCGATACTATGCGTGATGATCAGGGTCGTTAGCTGCAACTGCTTGTGAATCTCAAGATACCAAGCGTGGAGTTCCATCTTGGTCATCTCATCCAAGGCGCTAAAGGCTTCATCTAAGAGAAAGAGCTTGTGCCCGAAAAGGTAGGTCCGGAGCAAGGCTACACGCTGGCGCATCCCACCACTTAGTTCATGAGGGTATTTATCTCTTACAGCTGTCAACTGGAAGGTCGCAAGAATTTCATCCGCTCGGGAAATAGCTTCTGCCTTATCCACCTTTTGAATCAAGAGGGGCAGAATGATATTACCAAGCACCGTCTTGTGTTCCAAGAGCAGATCCTTTTGCAACATATAACTCACGCGCCCCTTGGGATTTTCTTCACCATCAAGGACAATTCTCCCTGACTGAACTTCTAAAATCCCAGCGATTAGATTAAAGAGGGTGGTCTTTCCAACACCACTTGGGCCTAGGATGGAAACCACTTCACCTGAAGTCACCTGCAGGTTAATGTCCTCTAAAATCCTCTCCTGACCATAAGCATAACTGACGTGTTCTAGTCTTATTTCTGTCATTATTTCACAAATTCGTTGGTGAAGCCTTTATCTGTCAAATCTTCTTTAAGGATACCATTTTCTTTATCCCATTTGTAGAAGGCATTCCAGCGAGTTGCATCAAATTGACCCCATTTTTCCTTGTCGCTTGCGTATTCTTTTGACAAGTATTTTTGAGATTCGATGACAAAGTCACGTTTTTCCTGAAGTTCAGGTGCATTCTTGATGAGGATATCAGCCGCTTCTTCTGGATGCTCCATAGCATATTGGTAACCTTTTTTGATGGCTTGGATGACTTTACGAGCTTCTTCTTTGTTATCTTTCAGATAGTCGTTGTTTGCGATGATAACTGGTGAATAGTAGTCAAATTCTTTAACGTAGTCTTTCAAGTACATGAAATTAGCATCTACACCTTGAGATTTAGCAAGAATTCCGTCCCATCCATAGTAGATCCAAGCAGCATCAAAGACGCCATTGGCAATCGGTGTGATTGAGTTTGAGTCGTTATTTGGTACTTTTTCAACCTTCTCAAAGTCTCCACCTTGTGATTCTACCAAGGTTTTCAACATAGCAAGTTCAGTTGGGTCATTCCAAGTCCCGTATTTCTTACCAACTAAGTCTTTTGGACTGCTTACATTGTCAGATTTACGTGAGATGATTCCTGATGTATTGTGTTCAACAATAGCTGCAACGGCAGTGATTCCTGCTCCTTTTTCCAATTTTTTAGCCATGTAGTCTTGGAAATACACTGCAAATGGTGCCTTACCATTGATAACCAAGTCAGATGAGCTTTCTTCTGGTGGCAATTTCAAATCAACATCCACTCCAGCTTCTTTGAAATAACCTTTTTCCTTGGCAACATATAGCCCTGTGTGGTTAGTATTTGGTGTCCAGTCTAGGATAAAGTCGATCTTCTTGAGTTCTGCTTCTTTGTTGTCCTTAGAAGCAGTTCCTTGACCACAAGCTACAAGCACGACAGCTACAAGAGCTGTTAAAACAGTTAAAAACACTTTCCATGTTTTCTTCATTTTGATTTCCTCTTTTCTTTTTTGAAACATTCTTATTCTACGAACGTTTCCATTTAATAACATATTTTTCACTGACATCAACCAGCTTCATACCCATAAGGCTGATAATCGATACCAGAATAATAATAGCAAACATGGTATCATACTGAAACAGTTTCTTGGACTGAATCATGTAGACACCTAGTCCTTCAAAGCCTCCCAACCACTCAGATACCACTGTTGTGATAAAGGCGTAGGAGACACTGACCCTCAGACCTGCATAAAAGTAAGGCAGGCTGACTGGGATTTTAAAATGCCACAGGATTTGCCAAGGCTTGGCCCGCATCAAACTAAACAAGGTCAGCATATCCTTGTCACAATGCCTAAAACCGTCCAAAATACTGACGATGATAGGAAAAGTTGTCGTCAAAATAATCAAGACAATCTTGGGCAGAATCCCATAACCTAGCCACAAGACCAAGATAGGAGCTATGGCAATGGTCGGAATGGTCTGAACAACCACCATCATAGGGTAAATCAAGTCATTGAGCCAAGTCAAACTGTCCATGAGCACAGCCATGAGACAGGCAATCAAGACTCCCAAAATTAGACCTAGCAAAGCCACTCTCAAGGTCGCCCAGCTATGGTACCAGAGAAATTCTCTATCACGAACAAAGGCCTGAAGAATTTCAAAAGGTGTCGGCAGGATAAACTTGGGGAGAAGTTTAAAAAAACCTGCTAACTGCCAGATTGACAAGACTCCCAGAAAGCCCAATAGACTAATGTGTCGTCTCAGTATACTTTTCAAGTTTCTCATCAATACTTAAAATCTCTCCTACATTTATTTTGACATTGGCAAAGACATTATCTGCCTCCTGCCCTGCCACTTCCAGCGCTTCTTTGAGAATGCGCATGAGCTCATCAAACTCCCCTTCCAAGACCGTTTCAAATGGTGTCACCACCATGGTCACTTCTTGAGCTTGTAGATAAGCAATGACCTGATCGATAACAGCAATCCGATCAATCCCCTGTGCCAAGGGTAAAACTTGCAAGGCAATGCTTGCTTTCATAAAAACCTCCTCTTCTCGTTTTCCTTTGACAAAAAGAAAAACCTTTACCATATATGGAAAAGGTCAAGAATAGACTAAGTATCGTTCCCTACGCTGGCATTACCCAGATCAGGTGCGGTCGAAGTTTAACACTTCCTCTCAGACTGTACACAGACTCCCATATATTATATAGATATATGATAGCGCAAAATAAGAAAAATGTCAAGGAAACTGCTTACAGAAAAGAGCAGGAAAAATTTCCTACTCCAATTTTCTATACTCGTTCTCCATCACTGTTTACTCTGTAGCCATCCACCGTCGTATTAACAGCTAAGGCACCTGAAGAGTAAGAATAATACCACTTACCAGAAACTTGATACCAGCCTGTTTTCATTGCCCCTGAACTATCCAGATAATACCACGAGCCATTTTCCTTTAACCAGCCTGTCTGCATTTCACCAGATGATTTCAAATAATACCAGCTGTAACCATCCTTCAACCAGCCTGTTGATTTAGACCCATTTGATTTGAAATGATACCAACTACCATTTATTTTCTTCCAACCGACAGTTGAACTACTATTGGATCCATAGCTAGAGATGTTTCCTGATTGGTTCTGATAATTCTGTGAAGAAGCCACTCCTTCTAGCTGAATATAACGACGACTTCCGTTATAAGCTGTATAACTCAACCACTTGTATCCATCTTTTTCGAGAATTTGATCATAATGAACCTTCTCCCCAGGATAATAGTAATCAATCGCAGTTGCGCTAACTAATGGCTGATTTTTGATAGCAGACTTAGACTTGAAATAATGTGTTCCTCCTGTTGAAACTGAGGTTTGACTATTCCCAACACTGCCACCAGCCAAATCTTTAAAATGAATAAATCCTGT
This sequence comes from Streptococcus sp. 5004, assembly GCF_013276755.1. Taxonomy (GTDB): domain Bacteria; phylum Bacillota; class Bacilli; order Lactobacillales; family Streptococcaceae; genus Streptococcus. The sequence goes on from NZ_VMLP01000006.1 coordinate 37,715, forward strand.
CATCATATTTGCTTTTATACTTCGTTTATTATAGGCTTCTGTATAACCATAGTTATATTCCTCGATCTCAATCTGATCTCCCATTACATTTGACACCCAGGCAACATGCCCATAAGTTCCTGCAGTAGACCAAGCAATAGAGCCAATCGTCGGTGTATTATCTACACGATAGCCTTCACGACGAGCACGATGTCCCCATTCATTCGCATTTCCATAAGCCTTTGCAATCTCAAAACCATTGACACTACTCAAACGAAAGGCTGCAAAAGAAGTACACTGACGAGAGTACATGCGCCACTGATCAATCTCCTGGCTCCCATTTTTATAATAAACAGGATAATCATCTCCACGCGCAATCGACCCATTCCCTCCAGAATAGGCATAGACACTATCACCCGCTGCTAGCATCAATCCTACTACTAAAAAAGGAACAACCTTTTTAACTGACATCTTCAAACAATAACTTGTCCCTCTTACTATAAACGGTAAAATTTTCATTCTTCCTCCTTGAAACTAATATAAATCGAAGATTGCCTTCACTTAAACTATTCGGAGAAAAAAGAAAAAGTGAGAAAATTTCTCACTTTAGTCCAGATAATGAATCAAATTCTTTTCTGTAAGAATATCTGAGTAAGTAAAGGATTCAACGTAAACATTAGCTTGTTTATCTCCTTCCACATTCCCAAATTCCACAATAAATAGGGATGGATAAACTTCAATTAGCTTACCCAATCTATTTTTTTGGCGCTTACGTCCATTTTCCAAAGTCATTTCAATTACATGACCCTCATGTGCCTTGATTTCCTCTTTGATTTTTTTCATCTTAGCTACATCTGTAAATGCATCTGTCATTTTATGCCTCCCTTTTTGAGATACTTGAAAATTTATTGTATTCTTTTTGGAAAATCAATTCCACTGTTCCACGAGCTCCACTACGGTTTTTCTCGATAATAACTTCCACCTTATTATTTGGGATACCGTCCTCTTCTTCACCACCACGTTCATAGTAGTCATCGCGATAGAGAAAAGCTACGATATCAGCGTCCTGCTCAATAGACCCAGATTCACGAATATCAGACAAGACCGGTCTCTTGTCCTGACGTTGTTCTACACCACGAGAAAGCTGACTTAGAGCAATTACAGGAACTTTCAGTTCCTTGGCTAAGATCTTCAACTGACGAGAAATTTCAGAAACTTCTTGTTGACGATTTTCTCGGCCTGTACCTGTAATCAATTGCAAGTAATCTATCAAAATCAAACCAAGATTGCCCGTTTCTTGAGCCAATTTACGAGAACGAGAACGAATCTCTGTAATCCGAATCCCTGGCGTATCATCGATATAGATACTGGCGTTAGCTAAATTCCCTTGAGCAATGGTATATTTTTGCCACTCCTCATCAGTCAATTGACCCGTACGGATAGAATGGGATTCCACCAAACCTTCTGCCGCTAACATACGATCCACTAGACTTTCCGCACCCATTTCCAGTGAAAAAATAGCAACCGTTTTGTCCAACTTAGTCCCAATGTTCTGAGCGATATTCAAGGCAAAGGCTGTCTTACCAACCGCCGGACGAGCTGCTAAGATAATCAACTCCTCTTCATGCAGACCAGTCGTCATATGATCTAAATCACGATAGCCTGTCGCAATACCTGTAATATCGGTCGTTTGTTGCGAGCGAGCTTCCAGATTTCCAAAGTTGACATTCAACACATCTCGAATGTTCTTAAATCCACTTCGATTAGCATTTTCGCTGACATCAATCAGGCCTTTTTCTGCCTGAGCAATGATTTCATCAGCTGGTTGTGAAGCCTCGTAAGCTTGGTTGACAGACTCTGTCAACTTGGCAATTAAACGACGTAGCATTGCTTTTTCTGCAACGATTTTAGCATAATACTCCGCATTAGCAGAAGTGGGCACAGAATTGACAATCTCAACTAGGTAAGACAGGCCACCAATATTCTGCAAATCACCTTGATTATCAAGAATGGTACGAACCGTTGTTGCATCTATAGCATCACCACGATCGGATAAATCAACCATAGCTTGGAAAATCAAACGATGGGCATACTTAAAAAAGTCCCGAGACTCAATGTATTCTCGCACAAAAACAAGCTTACTCTCATCAATAAAGATAGCCCCTAAAACGGATTGCTCAGCTAAGATATCTTGAGGTTGTACTCGTAACTCTTCTACTTCTGCCATCAGACTTCCCTTCCTTTTACAATCTTGTCAAGAAGGTGTAAACTTATCCTTCTTTCACACGAAGGTTGATTACACTTGTGATATCTTGATAGATTTTCACTGGTACATCAATCAAACCAACTGCTCGAATCGGAGCTTGTACTTGAATATGACGTTTATCAATCTTAATTCCAAATTGCTTTTGCAATTCTTCTGCAATCTTCTTATTGGTAATAGAACCAAAGGTACGGCCATCTGGACCAACCTTTTCAACAAATTCTACAATAGTTTCCTCTGATTCAAGTTGGGCTTTAATTGCTTTTGCTTCTGCAATCATTTCAGCGTGAGCTTTTTCTTCAGATTTTTGTTTACCACGAAGCTCACCTACCGCTTGAGCAGTCGCTTCTTTTGCTAGGTTCTTTTTGATAAGAAAGTTTTGCGCATACCCTGTTGGTACTTCCTTAATTTCGCCTTTTTTACCTTTTCCTTTGACATCTGCTAAAAAGATTACTTTCATTCTTCTTTCTCCTTTTCCTTTATTTCATTTAATACAATTTCTGTCAGTTTTTCACCTGCTTCTGACAAGGTTAAATCTTTAATTTGAGCTGCAGCCAAATTAAAGTGGCCTCCACCTCCCAGTTCTTCCATAATCCGTTGTACATTCAATTTACTACGACTGCGAGCTGAGATAGAGATAAATCCTTGTGTATTCTTCGCAAGAACAAAACTCGCTTCAATACCCGACATAGCTAACATGGCATCTGCTGCCTTACTAATAACAACTGTATCATAGCATTTCGTGTCCTTAGCCTCTGCTATCAGTACATCTGAACCTAATTTACGCCCCTGTAAAATCAGTTCATTGACCTCACGATATTCTTCAAAATCTGTCGCAGCGATTTCTTGGATAGCAATACTATCACTTCCTCTCGTTCTGAGATAGCTAGCAACATCAAATGTCCGACTAGTCACTCGTGAGGTAAAATTTTTAGTATCCAGCATCATACCAGCCATCAAAACACTGGCCTGCATACGACTCAGACGATTTTTCTTAGAATTCTGGAACTGAATCAATTCCGTTACCAACTCACTGGCACTGCTTGCACCACTTTCGATATAAGTGATAACTGCATTATCTGGAAAATCCTGATCCCTTCTATGGTGGTCAATAACAATAGTTTGGGTAAATAAATCATAAAATTCTTTTGATAATGTTAAGGCTGTCTTTGAATGGTCTACAAGAATCAACAAAGAACGATTAGTCACCATCCCCATTGCATCCTTAACAGACAACAACTTCGTAACTCCTTCTTTTTCTAAGAATGAAACAGCTCGTTCAATATCTGGAGACATTTGTTCTTCATCATAAAGAGCATAGCTATTTTCAATCACATTGCTGGCGAACAACTGCATACCTACAGCAGAGCCCAGGGCATCCATATCTAAATTTCTATGCCCAACTACAAACACTTGATCCACACTACGAATCTTATCAGATATGGCTGTCATCATTGATCGAGTACGGGTACGAGTGCGCTTGATAGACGCAGCCGACCCACCTCCAAAGTAGACTGGATTTTTCGTTTCATCATTCTCCTTGACAACCACCTGGTCGCCACCACGTACTTCAGCCAAGTTCAAGTTGAGCAAAGCAACTTTCCCTATTTCATCATGATTTCCATCGCCATAAGAAAATCCCATACTTAAGGTCAAGGGCAACTGTCTCTGTTTCGACTCTTCTCTGAAAGCATCAATAACAGAAAATTTATCATTCATCAAGCCCTCAAGCACCGTGTAGTCAGTAAAGAGATAAAATCGATCCATACTTACCCGACGAGAAAACATCATGTATTTTTCTGAAAACTCTGATATAAAATTAGCTACAAAACTATTGATTTGACTAATATCTGACTCAGAAGTTGCATCCTCCAAATCATCATAATTATCCACAGATACAATTCCAATCACTGGTCGACTCGTTACTAACTCATCTGTTATGGCTTGCTCCCTGGATACATCTACAAAATACAAAACACCGGAAGAAGCATCCATATGAACAGCATAACGCTTCTCACCCAGTTTGGCATAAGTAGACGGATTTCCTACTGAAGCCTTGATAATCGTTTGAACAGCTTCCAAATCAAAATCGCCATCTTCCTTGGTCAAAATCAATTCAGCATAGGGATTAAACCACTCAACCTCTCCAGAAGATAAATTCAATTTCATAACACCTACAGGCATCTGTTCCAATAGAGATGTCAAACTTTCTTCCGCTTGGTGGTTTACATACTGTATCTGTTCTACATCACTCCTTGTATAATGCACTCTCAGTTTCTTAAATAAAAAAACATAGCCTCCTACAAAAAGAAACAAAATTAAAAGCGTCAACAGATTATTATTAACAAAAATAATGAAAGTGGATAAGACTCCAAACGCAATCAATCCTACTAGAATAGGAAAAATTGGACTTACATAAAATTTTTTCATTCCAAACCTCTTGGCACCCATTATACCATAATAACCCTCAAAAAGCGACTTTTAAAAGTGTAATCAGTAATTCTATCAATTATAAGAAAAAGGAGGTTTACAATTCAGTAAACCTACCTTTACACATATTGAAATTAAGATTCTTTAACTTCTAACAAACCAATTTCGCCATCCTCACGACGATAAATCACATTGGTTGTCTGATCTTCAACATCCACATAGATAAAGAAATCATGTCCTAACAAATCCATTTGTAGAATAGCTTCTTCCAAATCCATTGGTTTTAAATCAATTTGTTTTGAACGAACAACTCTAGACTGGACAACATTTGGATCTTCCACCAAAGCATCTGTAAATAATTGACTAGTTGCTACCTTATTTTTATTTTTACGCTCGATTTTTGTTTTATTTTTACGAATCTGACGTTCAATTTTATCAGTTACAAGGTCAATTGAACCATACATATCTTGAGACACATCTTCTGCGCGGAGAGTAATAGATCCAAGCGGAATCGTTACTTCCACTTTAGCCGTTTTTTCACGATAAACTTTTAAGTTAATTCGGGCATCCAACTCTTGTTCAGCTTGAAAATACTTTTCGATCTTTTCGAGTTTAGAAACTACATAATCACGAATTGCTTCTGTTACTTCTAGGTTTTCACCACGGATACTATATTTAATCATATGAGTACCTTCTTTCTAAACATTTTTGTTTTTATGATTTTATTATAACGCTTTCATTCTATTTTTGCAAATTTTTTCCTCATCTTACAAGGGAAAATGTTTTTACATCCTCAGCACCAGCTTCTTCCAGCAGTTTCTTCACACGATTTATAGTTGTTCCTGTAGTATAAATATCATCTATAAGTAGGATTTTCTTAGGAATAATGATTCCACTTTTAATAAAAAAAGGAAGTTCTGTAGCTAAACGTTCTGAACGACTCTTAGAAGAACTGGCTCTCTCTTCTCTTTTCTCTAGTAAATCCAGATACTCAAAGCCTGCTGCCTCTACAAAGCTCTCAACCTGATTAAATCCTCTGTTAGCATATCTCTCCTTACTTAATGGAATTACAACAAATTGATACTCTTTGTACTTTTTTAACTCCTCACTTAAAACTGAAGCAAAAACTTTTCTTAAAAGGAAGTCTCCATCAAACTTATACCGACTGAAAAAATCCTTCATAGCTTGATTGTAAGTAAAAATTGCTCTATGACTGACCTCAACTCCTTCTTTACACCAAAATTGACAATCTTGACACTTTGTTGACAACTCTGTTTTCATACAATTTGGACAGTTCTCTTCCCCAATTCTTTCAAAAGTAGAATCACAGTCTAAACAAATACAGGAGGCATCATTCTTCAGAAGTAAGAGACTACTGAAAGTTAAAACAGCCTTCATAGTCTGCCCACATAACAAACACTTCATAGACCAGCCTCCTTATTCATCATCTGAATTTCCTTAATCGCCTTCTTGATTGAAGCATTTAACCCATCATGGAAGAAAAGCAAATCTCCTGTCGGTCTATCCATGCTTCGTCCAACTCGTCCACCAATCTGAATCAAGCTTGACTTGGTAAACAAACGATGGTTGGCTTCTACTACGAAAACATCCACGCAAGGAAAGGTAACCCCACGCTCCAATATCGTCGTACTGATAAGTATTGTCAGCTCTCCATCTCGAAAAGCTTGTACTTGCTCTAATCGATCCTCTGTTACAGAAGATACAAAGCCAATTTTCTCATTTGGAAATTGCTCCTGTAAGATTTCTTTTAACTGCTCCCCTTTCTTAATTTCTGAAGCAAAAATGAGTAAGGGATAAGCTGTCTTTCTCTGCTTCTCAATATAGGACTTTAACTTTGGTGACAAACAATTCTTATCCAAATAGCGATTAAAATCCGATAACCAAACTGGCTTAGGAATAATCAACGGATTTCCATGAAATCGTCTAGGCAAACTCAGTCTTTTTAGTTCTCCTAAATGGACCTTTTTATCTAACTCATCAGTCGAAGTCGCTGTTAAAAAGATTCTCAGCCCATTCTCCTTTACACTATTCTTGACAGCATGGTAAAGCGTGGGGTTGTCAACATAAGGAAAGGCATCTACTTCATCCACTATCAGTAAATCAAAAGCTTGATAAAATTTTAATAACTGATGGGTTGTCGCAACAACTAGTGGTGTTCTAAAATAAGGTTCCGATTCTCCATGTAGGAGGGCTATCTTACAAGCAAAATCCTTTTGCAGGCGCTTATACAGCTCCAAACAAACATCTATGCGAGGACTAGCCAAACATACTGCACCACCTCCATTAATCACTTTAGCCACAACTTGATAAATCATTTCTGTCTTTCCAGCCCCTGTCACCGCATGAACTAAAGTTAGCTCTTGCTTCTCTACTGCTTGAATCAATCCCTCTGACACCTTTTCTTGAAAAGGAGTTAATTGACCACGCCATTTAAGAACATCCTGTTTAGGAAAATCCTCCTGCGGAAAATAGTATAAAGCTTGGTCACTCCTGACTCGCTTCATCAGCAAGCACTCTCGACAATAGTAAGCACCGATGGGCAAATACCATTCATCTAAAATAGCACTATCACAACGTTGACAGACAAGTTTCCCCTTCTCCTTTCTCATTGCTGGAAGTTTCTCCGCCAACTGACGTTCTTCTTCTGTTAATTCATTCTCAGTAAACAAGCGACCAAGATAATTTGGATTTACTTTCATACTTCTTTATTCGTAAAAACCTAGCGCTTTAGATGATTTTTTAGTACAATTAAATCATGGAATTTAGAACAATTAAAGAGGACGGTCAAGTCCAAGAAGAAATCAAAAAATCACGCTTTATCTGTCATGCCAAGCGTGTTTATAGCGAAGAAGAGGCTCGTGACTTCATTACCACCATCAAAAAAGAACACTACAAAGCTACGCATAACTGCTCTGCCTTCATTATTGGAGAACGTAGTGAAATCAAACGAACAAGTGATGATGGTGAGCCTAGTGGTACTGCTGGCGTTCCCATGCTTGGGGTGCTAGAAAATCACAATCTTACCAATGTCTGTGTGGTAGTGACACGCTACTTTGGTGGTATTAAACTAGGCGCTGGAGGACTGATTCGTGCTTACGCCGGCAGTGTCGCCTTAGGTGTCAAAGAAATTGGTATTATTGAAATAAAAGAACAGGCTGGCATTGCTATTCAAATGTCTTATGCTCAGTACCAAGAGTACAGTAACTTCCTTAAAGAACATAATCTCATGGAGCTGGATACAAACTTTACAGATCAAGTCGATACGATGATTTATGTTGATAAAGAAGAAAAAGAAAATATTAAAGCTTCACTTATAGAGTTTTTTAATGGAAAAGTCACTTTAACTGATCAAGGTTTACGCGAAGTTGAGGTTCCTGTAAACCTTGTGTAAATAATAGATAATACAGTGTTTCACTGATATTTTCTCCGCTACTTTAATTAGCAACATAAAAAGATGCTTGCCAAGACCTACTAGAAAATGAAGCAATTCAAAAAGAAAACGGATAGCGTTCTCCTTTACACCTATTTACTAGAATTAGCTTATCACAATCGCTTGAAAATTAATGGCTTAGACCTGTGATATAAAAAAATCCTATCACTTCGATAGGATTTCTATATTTTACAAATGGTATAGATAGCGTTATACTAGAGATATCTTATACAAAGAGGTATTCATATGTCTATTTATAACAACATTACTGAACTAATCGGTCAAACTCCGATTGTTAAACTCAACAACATTGTGCCAGAAGGTGCTGCAGATGTCTATGTAAAACTTGAAGCATTTAACCCTGGTTCTTCTGTAAAAGACCGTATTGCTCTTAGCATGATTGAAAAAGCTGAACAAGACGGTATTCTGAAACCTGGTTCTACTATTGTTGAAGCAACAAGTGGAAACACTGGTATTGGACTTTCATGGGTAGGGGCTGCTAAAGGGTATAAAGTTGTTATCGTTATGCCTGAAACTATGAGTGTGGAACGACGTAAGATTATCCAAGCCTATGGTGCTGAACTCGTCCTTACTCCTGGTAGCGAAGGAATGAAAGGTGCTATTGCTAAGGCTCAAGAAATCGCTGCTGAACGTGATGGTTTCCTTCCTCTTCAATTTGACAACCCAGCAAATCCAGAAGTACACGAAAGAACAACAGGAGCTGAGATACTAGCTGCTTTCGGTAAAAATGGATTAGATGCCTTTGTTGCTGGAGTTGGTACCGGTGGAACAATTTCTGGTGTTTCTCATGCACTCAAATCAGCAAATTCAAACATTCAAGTTTATGCAGTGGAAGCTGATGAATCTGCTATTCTATCTGGTGAAAAACCTGGTCCTCACAAAATTCAAGGTATATCAGCTGGATTTATTCCTGATACACTGGATACAAAGGCTTATGATGGTATCGTTCGTGTAACGTCAGACGATGCTCTAGCACTCGGCCGTGAAATTGGTGGAAAAGAAGGTTTCCTTGTAGGGATTTCTTCAGCTGCAGCTATCTACGGAGCCATCGAGATTGCCAAAAAATTAGGTACAGGTAAAAAAGTTCTTGCTCTAGCACCAGATAACGGTGAACGTTATCTCTCTACAACACTCTATGAATTTGAAGTTTAGTCTCCTAAATGCACTTAGCCCTTATTATAGGGCTTTTTATTTTTACCTTGAAAATAGGAAGTTCTCCCTATAAGGATCGACTGCATAGAAAAAAGGAAGCAAATTTACTTCCTTTCTATAATTAGTTATTCAAGGCTGCTGCCATTGTAGCCGCAACTTCAGCTTCAAAGTCGTTTGCAGCTTTTTCGATACCTTCACCAACTTCAAAGCGAGCGAACTCAACTACTGAAGCGTTAACTGACTCAAGGTATGCTTCAACTGTCTTGCTGTCATCCATGATATAAACTTGTGCAAGAAGTGTGTAAGCTTGGTCAACTTTAGTATTGTCAAGCATGAAGCGATCCATTTTACCTGGGATGATTTTGTCCCAGATTTTTTCTGGTTTGCCTTCTGCAGCCAATTCAGCTTTGATGTCAGCTTCAGCTTGAGCGATCACTTCATCAGTCAATTGTGCTTTTGATCCATATTTCAAGTGTGGAAGAGCTGGTTTGTTAACCATTGCACGGCTTTCGTTATCTTGGTCGATAACGTGGTTCAATTGTGCCAACTCATCTTTAACAAATTGCTCATCCAATTCTTTGTATGAAAGAACTGTTGGTTTCATAGCAGCGATGTGCATTGAAATTTGTTTAGCAAGTGCTTCGTCTCCACCTTCGATTACAGAGATAACACCGATACGTCCACCGTTGTGTTGGTAGGCTCCGAAGTGTTGTGCATCTGTTTTTTCAATCAAAGCAAAGCGACGGAATGAGATTTTTTCTCCGATAGTCGCTGTTGCAGATACGTATGCAGCTTCAAGAGTTTCACCTGAAGGCATTGTCAAAGCAAGAGCTTCTTCGTTGTTAGCTGGTTTTCCTTCAACGATTGCTTTAGCTGTTGCGTTTACCAACTCAACAAATTGAGCGTTTTTCGCAACGAAGTCAGTTTCAGCATTTACTTCAACAACTGCTGCAATGTTACCGTCAACATAAACACCAGTCAAACCTTCTGCAGCAACACGGTCAGCTTTCTTAGCTGCTTTTGCCATACCTTTTTCGCGAAGCAATTCAATCGCTTTTTCGATATCGCCTTCCACTTCAACCAATGCTTTTTTAGCGTCCATAACACCAGCACCAGATTTTTCACGCAACTCTTTAACAAGTTTAGCTGTAATTTCTGCCATTTTGATTCTCCTATATTTTTTAAAAATAGGAGAGCCGGGCTAAGCCCCGCCCTCCTAGGTAATTACTATTTATTATGAATTAAGCGTTGTCGCCTTCTACAACTTCAACGATTTCTTCAATTGAATCTGCTTGAGTTTCTGAAGCTGCAAATTCTGCTTCAACTGCTACTGCATCCTCACCTTGACGTCCTTCGATGATAGCATCAGCCAATTTAGCTGTAATCAATTTAACAGCGCGGATAGCGTCATCGTTAGCTGGGATGATTACATCGATATCATCTGGATCAGTATTTGTGTCGACCATCGCTACAACTGGAATTCCCAATTTTTTAGCTTCTTTAACAGCGATTTGCTCTTTATGTGGGTCAACTACGTACATCACATCTGGGATACGAGGCATATCTTCGATACCACCCAAGAATTTTTCAAGACGCGCACGTTGTTTGTTAAGAAGTGCAACTTCTTTCTTAGGAAGAACTTCGAAAGTTCCATCTTCTTCCATACGTTTAATTTCTTTCAAACGAGCGATACGTTTTTGGATTGTTCCCCAGTTTGTAAGAGTTCCACCCAACCAACGGTGGTTGATGAAGTATTGACCTGAACGTACTGCTTCTTCAGCAACTGCATCAGCTGCTTGTTTCTTAGTACCAACGAACAATACAACTGCATCGTTAGCTGCTGCATCACGCATGAAGTCGTATGCTTGGTCAGCGTATTTTACAGTTTGTTGCAAGTCGATAACGTGGATTCCGTTACGCTCTGTAAAGATGTATTTAGCCATCTTAGGGTTCCAGCGACGAGTTTGGTGACCAAAGTGTACACCAGCCTCAAGAAGTTGTTTCATTGAAATTACTGCCATGAGTATTTCTCCTTTTTGTTTTTTTCCTCTTCTTGACTTCAACTCGCAAAACGACCCAAGGGCAACTGCTTCACAATTCATCAAGAATGAGTATTATCGTTCACACGACAATTTTTATTCTACCATACTTTTTCGATATTTTCAAGCTATTTTGATGGGATTTTTAATCGTTATTGTCACGGTAAAACCTGAAAAAGAGGGCTCTATTCGAGTCCCTCTCTAATTAGTCTGCATAAATATATGTCACAAAACCTTCAGAAGTCGTTGTTGGATTAAACCATCCACGGTGGTTTCCAAGTGTGCGATTACCTGCATAGTTTGATTCTGATACTTGGATACGTGTTGTTGATTCAACAGCTGTAACAACCGCTACGTGTCCATATCCACCATCGTTCCAACATGCAATTGCTCCAACTTGAGGGGTTGAACCTGTACGGAAACCTGCTGCTGCTGCACTTGTGGCCCACTGTGCTCCATTACCCCAATAGTCTCCAGCCCAAGGTGCTAATGTTTTAACTCCCCAGGTACATTCACCAATTGGATAAGTTGAGGCATCTGTGTTATATGTTGGACGTACTTTAGCCTGAACAGGTGCTACTGCAGATTCAGATACTGCCTGTACCTGTGCTGTTAGGTTGGTATTACCTGAAGCAAGTACTGATTGTTGTTGGCTAGCTTGTTTTTCTTTATAAGCCGCTTCTGCTGCCGCAGCTGCACGAGCCTCAGCCTCAGCTGCTGCTTTTTGTTCCAATAGACTTGCTTTTTCCCCTTCAGCTGTCGCTTTCTCAGCAGCAAGACTCAATTCAGCAGCTTTTAGTTCTGCCTGTTTAGTAGTCAATGCTTGAGCATCATCTGCCAATTTTTGTTGATTAGCAATTACAGTATTGATAGCATCATTGTTTGCTACTTGCTTTTCAGAAATAGCTTTCTTATCTGCCTTTTGTTGTTCCAACATTTTGTTATTCGCAGATACGATTTCACTCATTGCAGCAACACGTGAAATAGCTTCTGTAATTGATTTTGAGTTTACAATCGTATTGATGTAGCTAGTTGCAGCTCCATTTGTTTGAGCACTACGAGCTTGTTTTTCTAAAGATTGGTTACGAGAAACAATGTTTTTAGAAAGTTCTGTAATCTCACCCTCGAGTTTCTTAGATTCTGCTTGTAATCTATCATTTTCAGATTGCAAGTTAGATTGCTCTGCTTGAATAGCAGATACTTGCTCCTGAATTTGATCAACTTGTTTTTGTGCTTCTTGTTGTTGTGCTGTTAAGTTACTAATTTTATTATCTTGAGCAGCAATTTTGTCATCAGTCGTTTCTGCATGGGCAGTCGTCAATACTGCTGCCTGGGAAACCATTACTGTACTTAATAAAAGCGAGGCTAAGATTTTTTTCTTCATGGTTAATAAATACTCCTTCTGTTTAAGACAATACTAGTATACCAAAAAAAACTCCAATAAATATTACGCCTTTGTTACATTTATATGTCGTTCTTATAGATAATATTTTTCAAAAATAAATTGAAAAACAGTAACCCATAAAAAATTTAAAATCATCGTCGGTACCAAGCTATAGACTATAAAAATCGACATGTTATCCACTGTCAGCCCTACCATAAAAGCCAAAAGATAACTACCCATTTCAAACAGGAATGTCAGGACAATCATGGCTAGCATTCTTGTCCAACGATTCAACAAAATAACACTATTCAATTTATGAAGAAGGGCTCCCAATAAGATAAATAAGAGAGTTGCAATCCCTATTAGATGGAAAAAGTAAACATCATAAACCAGGCCCACCATAAAACAATAGACTAGATAGAGATATTCTGATACTTCTATTGTCTCAAATAAGAGAAATAGAAAAAGAAAATGACTAGCCAAATGTACATGGGGGAAAAATGAGCCCAGAAGCTGGCTAATATGGGCGTCAATTAGAACAAAGAAAGGAAGCAATAAAAACACTCCAACCCGCTTCAACTGTCTCATTATGAATTCCCCACTAATTCTATCACATCCACATTATGAGTATCTGCACTCAATTTAACAGTTACTTCTCGTGTCAAATAGTCTGTACTATGCGTTGTGGCAACCACTTCACCAACAGGAATATCAGCAACGTTAAAGTTTCCTAATCCACCAGTAGTCACCTTATCTCCCGCACTAATATCGCTATTACTATTTAATTGGCTAATTTTAAGAACTTCATTTTCCTTGTCGTAGCCAACAATAATTCCATAAATTGTGGTAGTGCCGTGTTGAATTTTAACAGAAATCTTATCAGCATTTTCCGTATTTGTCAGAAGGTTGACCATGGTAGAGTTGTCCTCCACTTTTGAAACGCTCCCAATCAAACCACCATTTGCAATAGCTAACATGTTATCTGAAGCTCCTTTTGATTTGCCTACATCTAAGGTCAATTCCTGTTTCCAAGATACCGGAGAACGCATAATAACATCTGCTGCTAAAGTCTTTGTGGCTTGCAATTTAGACTTCATATCAAGCAATTGACGCAATTGTTCATTTTCTGTCTTTAAACTTTCCGCCTCATTTGATTTAACTTCTAATTGGTAAATCTGTTTCTTCAAACTTTCATTTTCATTATATGTTCGTGTCAAATGAGCCAAATCTGATTTGACAGAATCAAACCACTGAAAAGGTTTTTGTACAACCCTATCAACCAATGAAATTCCATCTCCTAATTTTGTTACAATTGTACTTGAATAAGTCGTCGCTAAGAGAGCTGATACAAGCAGAACAGTGACAAAAACAATAATGACATATTTTGATTTTTTAAAACGGTTCATATCCCTACCTTTATATCAAGAACTGTTACAGTAACTTTTTTATCAATTCCTGAAAGCTACTAAGATTTTAAGAAAAATAAGCAACAACCAAGTACGATAACAACAAGAATGGTCAGCGTATCCTTTCGAGTCCATTTCAATTGTCGGTATTGACTTCTGCCTTTTCCACCCTGATAACCACGCGCTTCCATGGCGATAGCCAAGGAATCCGAACGTTTTAAACTTGTCGCAAAAAGAGGAATCAAAATAGGAATCATAGCCTTTACTTTTTGAGCAATGCTTCCTTCACCAAAATCCACTCCACGCGCTTTCTGTGCATTCATAATCCGCGTCGTATCATCCATCAAGGTTGGAACAAAACGTAGACTCATGGACAGCATCAATCCAATTTCATGAACTGGAACTTTCACACGCTTTAAAGGCGCTAACAAAGCTTCGACAGCTGATGCCAAACTTAAGGGCATGGTCGTTAAGGTTAACAAAGTTGAAAAGAAAATAATCAATACAAAGCGACAAAAAATAATCCCAGCTTGTTGCAAAGCATAATCCGTGATTCTCACAAACGAAAACTCAAATAAAACATTCCCATTAGAAATGAAAAACAGTTGAAAAATAGTTGTGAAGGCAATCAAGAAAAACATAGACTTCAAGCCCTGAATAAAAAATGAAAGAGATACTCCTGACAAGGCAATAAATATCCCTGTCGCTATAAAAAGAATTAGATTCGTCAAGGGGTTATTAGCCCAAAAAACGATCAAAATTAGTAGCATCATAGCCAGCAATTTGCTACGTGGATCCAATCGGTGAACAATCGAATCCCCTGGGATATAACGCCCCAAAATCATACTATCCATTTCGCGACTCCTTGAACTCCTCTATCTTAATCGGTAATCGTTTAAATGACACACCTCTATCAGCCAATCGTTTACAAAAGGCCGTAATTTTAGGTACTCCCAACTGCACTTCTTCCATAAAGACAACATCTTGAAAGACATCACTTGGCTTACCACCCTTAACTAGACGTCCCTTTTCCATCACATAGACTTGATTCGCATATTCAGCAACATCATCCATCAAATGCGTTACCAAGACAATGGTCATCCCTGACTGGTGGAGTTTTTTGAACAAATTCATCAGCTCTTTTCTTCCCAGAGGATCTAGGCCTGCTGTGGGCTCATCTAAGACTAATATGGCTGGTTCCATAGCAAGTATGCCTGCAATGGCAACACGTCTCATTTGTCCACCTGATAGCTCAAACGGGCTACGATTAAAAAGTGATTCATCGATTCCAACCAGAGCCAGTTTCTCACGCGCAATCTGCTCCGCATCTTCTTCAGAAACTCCAAAATTTTGCGGGCCAAAAGCAACATCTTTCAAAACCGTTTCTTCAAAAATCTGATTTTCAGCAAACTGAAATACCAAGCCAACCTGTTTTCTAATTTGACGAATATCTTTATTTTTAGAAGTCGAGGTGATTAAGGTATCAAAAACCCGCACGCTCCCTTGACTTGGAACCAATAAACCATTTAAGAGTTGTAAAATAGTTGATTTGCCACTACCTGTATGGCCAATTAAAGCCGTATAAGAACCATCTTCAATCGTCAAAGAAACATCCGACAAAGCTGCTGAAGCTAAGGGAGTCCCTTCTTGATATGTAAAACTCACATTTTCTAGAGCAATTCCCATAGCTTATCCTCTAGCTCACTTTCTGTCAAATAATTTTCAGGTAAATCATAGCCATTCTGGTTCAAAGAATGTTTTAATTGATTGGCAAAAGGATTGTCTAATCCAATTTGATCTAAATCATTTCGAGAGAAAAGATCTCTTGGACTACTAGTTGATTCAATTGACCCTTTTTTCATGACCAATACACGATCACTCATGGCAACTTCTTCCAAATCATGTGTAATGGAAATGACCGTCATATCATAGTCTTTCCGAATTCCTTTTACTGTCTCAATCAGTTCTCTACGCCCCTCAGGATCCAACATACTCGTTGCTTCATCTAAGATTAGAATAGCTGGTCTTAGGGCTACAACACCTGCAATGGCCACACGTTGCTTTTGGCCACCCGATAAACGTGCTGGCTCTCTCTTTTTAAAGTCCAACATGCCAACCAAATCCAGAGCTTCTTCCACTCTCTTTTTCATTTCTTGACGAGAAAGGCCCTGATTTTCCAAACCAAAGGCAACATCGTCTTCAACAGTCGCTCCAACAAACTGATTGTCTGGATTTTGAAAAACCATACCGATTTGACGACGTATATTCCAAACATTTTCCTCAGTTAGCCGTTGGCCATCAATTACAATCTCTCCAGATTCTGCTTCTAGTAAGCCATCAATTAAGCGAACCGTCGTTGATTTACCACTACCATTATGCCCTACAATCGAAAGCCATTCTCCACGTTTCACGTGAAACGTAATATCCTTCACATCATAGTATTCCTGACTTTCCTTATAACGAAAAGAAAGATTTTTTACATCAATTACTGATTTCATTTCGAACCAAATGTCCCTTTAAATACATAGGCACTACCCTTGAAATAATCATAGCCAGAGTAGATAGTGAAAAACAAGGCTACATAAAGTAGAACTTGACCAAGCAAAGTCCAGTGTAATAGCAAGAAAATAATGGCAAACATCTGACTGAAAGTTTTAATTTTTCCAGGCATTGCTGCTGCTAAAACTGTTCCACCAGTTTCAACCAATAAAAGCCTTAAACCTGTCACAGCCAACTCACGACAGATGATCACTGCAACAATCCAAGCTGGAGCCATACCTAGCTCAATCAACATAATAAAAGCCGACATAACTAGTAGCTTATCCGCCATAGGATCTGCAAATTTACCGAAATTACTGACTACATTCCATTTACGAGCTAAATATCCATCTAAATAGTCGGTAATACTGGCAACAGCAAAGATAATAGCTGCCACTATATGACTCTCTATCGAATTTCCTATCGTTAAAATAAAGATAAAAATAGGTATAAAGAGAATTCGACCTATTGTTAAGAGATTGGGAATTTGTTCTTTTTTCATTCGTTTTTCCTTAATTTTTAGTAAAGGTTACAGTGATTTGTCCAGTCTGGGCTGTTAATTTCGATAAATCAACAGTCTGATTATCTACTGTCAAAGCAACACCTTTTACAACACCTAACGTAATGGTTACAGGACTTTTAGTTGCAACTGTTGCTTCTGCACTTTTATTATCCGGTGATAAGGTTACACCGCCCTCAAGTTCGCTTTCTGAAACGCTGACCCAACTTGTAACATCTGAAACTGCCAATTGCAATTTAACTGTTTCCTTACTTGTCTTATAAGCGATTTCTACATGATTTCCTTCGCCTGATACACTTATAGCTGATTCTACACTAGAAGAACTGCTAGATGAACTACTACTTGAGGAGTGGGGAACAGAGCTAGTTGAACTTATTGAACTTGTTGATTGAACCACACTGTAATTAGAAAGAGAAAGCCCCTCTGGTTGAGTTTGAATATAGTTCCAAACATAATAGGTCACAAAAATTAAAATCGATAAAGCAAAAAGGATAAAATAAAATAAAGGTAAAAATGATGTTTTTTTCTTCTTTTTCTTACTGGAACGTCTACGACCTGTCAACTCATCTTCATCAACATCTACTTCCTCATAAGTAATCATACTCCCAGAATCATAAGCATCCAAGACAATTTGGTCATCTAACTCAACAGCCCATGCATATTTTCTCAAGAAAGAACGCGTGTAAAAAGGACTTGGAAGTTGATCGAAATCGTCTGCTTCCATTGCTTCCAACATATCTAACTGGATTTCTGTCTTTTTCTGCAATTCATCTAAACTCAATCCCTGATTGATTCTAGCTAATCGTAAAACCTCTCCAATTGTTTTTTTTCTCATACTTGTCATCCCTTCTTTCTAGTGTCTATTATGATAGGTTACTACGATGGGAATATTGTAAAATCAACTATGTCACCATCATCTATTAAATGATGTCCAGCATCAAGGACATCCTCTAAAGTAATTTCCTGTAAAATCTTTGGTAAATCAAAAATTGTCTCACCATGTTCAAAAGCATCATATTGCGTTGCAATAAATTCAAGAGAGTTCATGCTACTGAAAAATTCTCCAAACATCTCTCTTTTGATAATATCTAAATGATCCTCTGTAATATCTAAATCCTTTGTAAAATTACGAATGGCCTTCCTAAATTGATGAGATAAAGCAACTGGCTCTTTCGTATCCATTGTCAACATAACAAAATGAAAACGACTTGTTACTTCAATTTCAAGAGATAAGGAAGCATCTATTTTACCTGATTCATATAACTTTTGAAAACGATCCGAAGTCCAACCAAACATCATTGCAAACAATAATTTTAATAAAATATGATGTCGATAGCAATCCGCTTCAGAAACTTCTCGCTTACCTCTAACTCCAATCGCTAGTTTGGGAGAAGATACTTCCATTCTCATACTGTCTGTTTGCTTTACAGCCTGTAAAACAATTTTTTCTCTTGCTACTTCCTGAACATCTAAATCTTTCCGTTCTTTTCTTTCAAAGTATCCCTGTACTAGCTCCACATCAAAATTACCAACTAAAAACAGAGACATGTTTACAGGTTTGTAAAACCTTGTAAAATTTTCTTGCAAATTAGTTAGATTGATTTGGGAAATGGACTCCTCACTTCCAACTATATCAGTTGCTAAAGGAGTACCAGGATACAAATTCGCTAAGGTTGAAAAGAATAAACACGAATCTGGATCATCTTGGTACATTTCTCGTTCCTGCTGAATAATATCCTGCTCTCTCAAAATGGAAGCTTCAGTAAAATGTGCTGATGTTACTAATTCATCAAGTAAGTCTAAATTTTCTAAAAAATGATCCGTTGCTGAAAAAAGATAGCTTGTTTTTGTAAAGCTTGTAAAGGCATTACTATCTGCACCTAGACTCGTAAAAGCAGACATCAAATCACTAGAATCTTCTCTTTCAAATAATTTATGTTCAAGAAAATGAGCAATTCCTGCAGGATATTTTTTTACATCTCCGTCAATTTCTGTGACAAGCGTATCTATCGAACCAAACTGGACAGTTACACTCCCGTAAACCTCTTTAAATTCCTTTTTAGGCAAAAGAGCAACTGTCAATCCATTTGACAAACGAGTTCGATAAATCATTTCTTTTACAGCTGGATAGTATTTTTCTTCAAAAACAACCTTTGTCATTCTATTCCTTCCATAAAGTAAATCGCTTGTAGTTTCACATTATTAGCTGCTCTACAAATAGCATCTTTGTCAACTTGCTCGAGTTTTGTAATCCAACTTTTAAAGTCTGCTGAAGATTTTCCAAGTAAGGCATTTTGATAAGCACGTTCAATCAATGAACCTTGATTATCTTGAGAAAGTAACAAAGACCGACGAATCATTTCCTTGGTCTGCTCTAACTCAAGCTCTGTAAAATAACCTTTTTTTAAATCAAGCAGTTGATTGTTCATCATTTTACGAGCCTGATTCCGATTTTCTCGATCAATACCAGCATACATCCTCAAAAATCCACTAAATAAATCAAGCTGACTTGAAATAGTATAAGCCAATCCAGCATTTTCACGAACATTTGTAAAGAGCTTAGAATGAGCAAATCCACCCAGTAAACCATTCATTACAATCATGGGTAAATGTTGCTCATCACCATATTCAGCAGAGCAATGATATCCCAACTCTAAAATAGACTGTTCCACATTTTTCCGAATCATACCTTCTTGTAGTATATTGGAATAAGGTTGACAATACTGAACCTTCACATCTCCTTTTCGACCTTTAAAGGCAAATGATTCTAATACATTTTGAATTTCAACCTCATTAAAATCACCCAGGAAAAAGAAATCTATTCGATCATTGGCCAAAAATTCTTGGAAACAAGAATAAGAACTTTGTGGAGTTTCAGCTAAAATACGATTTCGTAAATCACTGTATTCCAATTTGAGACGTTCATCATGAAAAAATAACTTGTCTAATTCTTTATGTGAAAAATAAAAAGAATCATCCATATCAGCTGCTAAACTTGCTAGCAATTGTTTTTTCTCAATTTCAAATAAGGCCGAATCAAACCTATTATCAAATACTACGGGTGAAAAAAGAGTTTCTTTTACAAGTTCCAAAACCTGAGAAGTTAGCACATTTTTCTTACTTAAAAACTCATCACGAACATAATTAAATGTCAATTCTACAACATGACTTTGCCCTCTTCTAAAACAATTGGTTGACATATCTGTACCATATAGACTGGCCAAGTGTCTCCTAAAATTTTGAAAAGTGGGGTACATCTGGTTGGCAGTTTCTAGCATACTCGCACTCAACATGCGACCTGCAATCGTATCAAGAGATAATGGAGCTGTAAAACGCACGGTAATTTTGTTCGTTTTAAACTTCTTTGATTGGATAAAATGTGTTGAAATTCCATGCACTAACTCCATGATTTACCTCCTTATATACAGACTTCTATTATATCACGAAAACCTGAAATTTTCTTGTTCTCTGTAACACTTTTGAAATAAAAATCGCTTACATTTCTCCCTGTTTCTCTCACTATTTTTAGGAAAATATGGTATAATACCAAAGATTGAGGTGAATTATGGAATACAAATTATTTGAAGAATTTATTACCCTCCAAGCACTACTCAAAGAACTTGGAATTACACATAGCGGAGGAGCTATCAAATCATTTCTCTCTGAACATTCTGTTTACTTTAATGGGGAATTAGAGAGTCGTCGCGGTAAAAAACTTCGTATTGGTGATAAAGTTGACATCCCTGACATGAATATTGACATCTTGTTGACACAACCTACTTCTGAGGAGAACGAGGAATATCAAGCTGATAAAGTTGAAAAAGAACGAATCGCTAAACTTGTTAAGGAGATGAATAAAGGAGTAAAAAAAGATAAATCAAAACCTACTTCATCACCCAAAAGCAAACAAGCTCCGCGATTCCCTGGTAGATAATCATGTGGCTACAACAACTATCTCTCAAAACTTTTCGTAACTACAAAGAGACGAAAATAGACTTTAATCCTAAATTAAATGTCTTTTTAGGACGTAATGCACAAGGTAAAACAAATATGTTAGAGGCTATCTATTTTTTAGCCTTAACACGTAGCCATCGAACTCGAACAGATAAAAATCTCATTCATTTTGATGAGGAACAACTTCATCTTTCAGGTCTTGTTCAGAAAAAAACGGGATCTATTCCTCTCGAAATCGAACTAACACAAAAAGGACGTGTGACAAAAGTTAATCACCTAAAACAGGCACGCCTTTCAGATTATGTCGGACATATGAATGTTGTCTTATTTGCTCCTGAAGATTTACAACTAATTAAAGGAGCACCTTCGATTCGACGAAAATTCATTGATATGGAACTTGGACAAATCAAGCCAATCTATTTATCTGACTTAACCAATTATAACCACATCCTAAAGCAAAGAAACACTTATCTAAAATCAGCTCAAAAAATAGATGGAACCTTCCTTTCAGTCTTAGATGATCAGCTAGTTGATTATGGATGTCGTGTAATGAATCACCGCTTAGATTTCATAAAAAAACTAGAATCATTTGGGCGTAAGAAACATTTTGAACTCTCTAATCAGATTGAAGAATTGTCAATATCCTATCAATCTTCTGTAAAGATAACTGACAAAGAAGATTTATCAGAATCTTTCAAAATTGCTTTAGAAAAAAGTAGGTCCAGAGATTTATTTAAAAAGAATACTGGTGTTGGGCCTCATCGAGATGATATTTCTTTTTATATAAATGGGATGGATGCTAGTTTTGGAAGTCAAGGTCAACATCGTAGTCTCGTCCTATCGATAAAATTAGCAGAGATCGAATTAATGGAAAGTATTACTACAGAATCTCCGATATTATTGCTTGACGATGTTATGAGCGAACTTGACAACACTAGACAACTAAAATTATTAGAAACGATTTCTCAGTCAATCCAAACCTTTATCACAACAACAAGCTTAGATCATCTTCAAAATCTGCCAAAAAATCTAAGCATCTTTACTATTCAGGATGGTAAAGTTGCTGTAAATTAAAATTGATAACATCGTAAAAGAACTCCTGTTTTCACGGGAGTTCTTTTCATTGTTTTTTACATAGAATAATTTGGCGCCTCATTAGTAATTTGTACATCATGAGGATGGCTTTCTTTCAAACCAGCACCAGACATTTCAATAAATTGAGCATTATCATGCAACTCTTTAAGGTTAGCTGCACCACAGTAACCCATACCAGAGCGAATACCACCAATCATTTGGAAAACAATATCAGCTGCCGCTCCTTTATAAGCAACACGACCTTCAATTCCTTCTGGAACAAGTTTATTTGCTTCATTGACAGAACCTTGGAAGTAACGATCGCTTGAACCTTTCTTCATAGCAGCAATTGATCCCATACCACGGTAAGTCTTAAACTTACGTCCTTGGAAGATTTCAGTTTCGCCTGGAGCTTCATCAGTTCCAGCAAACATTGATCCAAGCATAACTGCATTTCCACCTGCAGCAAGGGCTTTTACAATATCTCCAGAATACTTGATTCCACCGTCAGCAATGATCGTTTTACCATATTCACGCGCAACAGCTGCAGCATCATAGATAGCTGTTACTTGTGGAACACCAACACCAGCAATCACACGAGTAGTACAGATAGAACCTGGTCCAATACCAACCTTGACAACGTCTACACCTGCTTCATAAAGGGCACGCGCTCCCTCAGCAGTAGCAATATTTCCAGCAATCAAAGTACGATCTGGAAAGTGAGCACGAATCTCAGCAATTTTACGCAAGACACCTGCAGAATGACCATGCGCAGTATCAATAACAATCGCATCCGCTCCTGCCTCAAAAAGAGCCTCTGCACGTTCAAATGTATCTGAAGTAACACCTACTGCACCTGCAACTAGAAGACGACCAAACTCATCTTTAGCAGCATTTGGAAACTCAATAACTTTTTCAATATCTTTGATAGTAATCAAACCAGAAAGACGGCCTTCTTCATCTACCAACGGAAGTTTTTCAATACGGTGTTCTTGAAGAATACTCTCAGCTGTTGAAAGATCTGTACCCACAGGAGCAGTCACAAGATTTTCACTAGTCATATGATTTGAGATTGGTTGGTTATAGTCTGAAATAAAACGAAGATCTCGGTTTGTCAAAATACCAACCAATTTACGATTTTCAAGTGTTTCAACAACTGGAACACCACTGATGCGGTAACGACCCATAAGCTCATCTGCTTCAGCAATTGTATGTTCAGGCGTCAAGAAGAAGGGATCAATAATAACTCCATTTTCAGAACGTTTTACCTTACGAACCTCGTCTGCTTGTTGAGCAATTGACATGTTTTTATGGATAACTCCGAGACCGCCTGCACGAGCAATAGCAATGGCCATTTGACTCTCTGTAACTGTGTCCATGGCAGCGGTAATAATTGGGATATTTAAAGTCAAATTATCTGCCAATTTAGTTGTTAAATCTGCATCGTTAGGCAACACATGACTTTCAGCTGGAATAAGCAATACATCATCAAAGGTAAAACCTTTTTTCAAAAATTTAGTGTCCCAATTAGACATTCGAAGTTTCCTCTTTTCTTTCTTTTTGAGCTTGACTCTTTTTATATTGTATCTATCATACCATTCTATAAAAATTTGTCAAATGTTACAGGGGTAAATAAAAAACTATCTTTTCTTCGAGATAGAAATGATAGTTTCTTGTAAAATAAACTTAGTTAAAGTAATGAAGTCCCATTGCCCCTTTAACCTCAGATAGGGTTTGACCTGCAACTTCACGAGCTCTTTCACTACCTTTTTGAAGCATATTATAAACTTCTCCCATATCCTTAGCAAATTCAATACGGCGCTCACGAATAGGACCAAGTTCACGTTCTAATATTTCAAGTAGATAACGCTTGGTCTTCACATCACCAAGACCACCTCGTTGATAATGTTCTTTCATGTCAGCAATTTCTTGAGCATCTTCTGGGCGACCAAAAACATCTAGATAATGGAAAACCATATTTCCCTCAATCTTACCTGGATCTTCCACTCGAATATGATTTGGATCTGTATACATACTCATCACTTTTTTACGCAAAGTATCCGCATCATCAGCTAAATAAATACCGTTATTGAGTGATTTAGACATTTTAGCATTCCCATCCAAACCAGGCAAACGCCCTGCTCTCTCATTTTCTGGATAAATACCTTCTGGTTCTACCAAGACATCACAGTTATATGCATTGTTAAAAGAACGAACAATCTCACGAGTTTGCTCAATCATTGGTTTCTGATCTGTCCCAACAGGAACATAATTGGCCTTAAAGGCTGTGATGTCAGCTGCTTGAGCGATTGGATAGACTAAGAAGCCTGTCGGAATACTTTCTCCAAAGCCTTTCTGAGCAATTTCTGTCTTGACAGTTGGATTACGCTCCAGACGTGCTAATGAAACCAGATTCATATAATACATAGACAACTCAGCCAACTCTGGAATCTGGCTTTGAATAAAGATAGTTGACTTACTTGGATCCAATCCAACTGCAAGGTAATCCAAAGCCACGTTTCCGATAGACTCTACAATGGTTTGAGGATCTTTGGCATGATCTGTCAAGGCTTGTTGGTCAGCCAAGAACACAAACATATCATACTTATCCTCTTCCTGTAATAATACTCGATTTTTGAGACTTCCAACATAATGTCCAATATGCAATTTTCCTGTCGGACGGTCTCCTGTTAAAATAATGGGTTTAGTCATTTTGTTCTCCTTCGATATAGTCCCTTCAATTATAGCATTTTTTTAATGAAATAACCGTAATTTATCAAAATAAATCAGCCTTGCTATTTACGGATTTGTGTAACGTATGCTGTAAATTTAATTTACACAAAATTGACAGATAAAAATTTGAATATTTCTGTATTTTCTAGTAAAATAAATATATTACACATATAGGAGAAAAACATTGCTTACAGTATCTGATGTTTCACTACGTTTTAGTGATCGCAAACTTTTTGATGATGTCAATATCAAATTTACAGAAGGAAATACTTACGGATTAATCGGTGCTAATGGTGCCGGAAAATCAACCTTTTTAAAAATTTTAGCTGGAGATATCGAACCTACTACTGGTCACATCTCTCTTGGCCCAGATGAACGTCTCTCTGTTCTCCGTCAAAATCACTTTGACTATGAAGATGAACGTGCCATTGATGTTGTTATCATGGGAAATGAAAAACTTTATAGCATCATGAAAGAGAAAGATGCCATCTACATGAAGGAAGATTTCTCAGACGAGGACGGGGTTCGTGCTGCCGAACTCGAAGGAGAGTTTGCTGAGCTTGGAGGCTGGGAAGCAGAAAGCGAAGCCTCTCAACTCCTTCAAAACCTAAACATTCCAGAAGAATTACACTACCAAAACATGAGCGAATTGGCCAACGGTGAGAAAGTAAAGGTTCTCCTTGCCAAAGCACTTTTTGGTAAACCTGATGTTCTTCTTTTGGACGAGCCTACCAACGGTTTGGATATCCAATCGATTACTTGGTTAGAAGACTTCTTGATTGACTTTGATAACACAGTTATCGTAGTATCCCACGACCGTCACTTCTTAAACAAAGTATGTACTCACATGGCCGACCTTGACTTTGGAAAAATCAAACTCTATGTCGGAAACTACGACTTCTGGAAGGAATCTTCTGAGCTTGCTGCTAAATTGCTAGCAGACCGTAATGCCAAAGCAGAAGAAAAAATTAAGCAATTGCAAGAATTCGTAGCTCGTTTCTCTGCTAATGCTTCTAAATCAAGACAAGCAACATCACGTAAGAAAATGCTTGATAAGATTGAGCTAGAAGAGATTGTGCCATCTAGTCGCAAATATCCATTTATCAACTTTAAAGCGGAGCGTGAAATTGGTAATGATCTCTTGACAGTAGAAAATCTAACTGTAAAGATTGATGGTGAAACTATTTTAGATAATATCAGCTTTATCTTGCGTCCAGGTGATAAGACAGCTCTTATTGGTCAAAATGACATCCAAACGACTGCATTAATTCGTGCAATCATGGGGGACATTGACTATGAAGGAACTGTCAAGTGGGGAGTAACTACTAGCCGTTCTTACTTGCCAAAAGATAACTCGGCAGATTTTGCAGGAGGAGAGTCAATCCTTGACTGGTTGCGTCAATTCGCAAGTAAAGAAGAAGATGACAATACTTTCCTACGTGGCTTCCTCGGCCGTATGCTCTTCTCTGGAGATGAAGTTAACAAACCTGTCAACGTCTTGTCAGGGGGAGAAAAAGTTCGTGTCATGCTATCAAAACTCATGCTCTTAAAATCAAATGTCCTTGTACTTGATGATCCAACCAATCACTTGGACTTGGAATCTATCTCAAGCTTGAATGATGGATTGAAAAACTTTAAAGAATCAATCATCTTTGCCAGTCATGACCACGAGTTTATTCAAACTTTGGCTAACCATATCATTGTCTTATCTAAAAATGGTGTCATTGACCGTATCGATGAAACCTATGATGAATTCCTAGAAAATGTAGAAGTACAAGCAAAAGTTAAAGAACTTTGGAAAGACTAAATAAAACTTCAAAACTCAGTTGGGTTAACCAGCTGGGTTTTCTAACATTTTATGAGGTAACATGAAATTATTTTTTAAAACATATTGGACCTATTTTGTTTCTTTCATCATTCCCGTAATCATTATGATAGGAGTATATCTATCTCAAGGTATCTACTGGAATAGCGATACATCTCCACTATTAGGAGATGGGTTTCATCAATACGTTATTTTTGATGTAGCTTTACGAAATATCCTACATGGAAATGGTAGTCTGTTTTACACCTTTACAAGTGGCCTTGGATTAAATTTCTATGCCCTATCTAGTTATTACTTGGGTAGTTTCCTTTCACCTCTAGTTTACTTTTTTGATCTAACGAATATGCCAGATGCTGTCTATCTGACAACTCTCTTAAAATTTGGATTGATTGGACTGTCAACTTACTTTAGTTTAAATAATTTATTTCAATTGATTCCTAAGCCTTTAAAACTAGCTTTATCTACTTCATATGCTCTGATGAGTTTCTCTGTCAGTCAATTAGAGATAAAAACCTGGCTGGATGTTTTTATCTTGATTCCTTTAATTATAACTGGTTTACAGCTACTCATCACTGAAAAGAAATTCCTATTGTACTTTACAAGTCTGTCAATCTTATTTATCCAAAACTATTATTTTGGCTATATGACAGCATTGTTTCTTATTTTCTGGTATCTCTGTCAAATTTCTTGGGACTTTAAAACCCGAAAATCATCTTTTCTTGATTTCATAATCACCTCCGTTTTAGCTGGTATGGCTAGTTTGATTCTGACTCTTCCTACTCTGTTTGATTTACAGACACATGGGGAAAAATTGACTGAAGTTACAAAGTTTCAAACTGAAAGTAGCTGGTATCTTGATCTTTTTGCTAAGCAATTCATTGATTCCTTTGATACAACCAAGTATGGGGCTATTCCAATGATTTTTGTAGGACTACTTCCCTTTATTTTGACTATTTTATTTTTTACACTGAAAACTATTAAGTTTCACGTGAAACTTATCTATGCAATCTTCTTTACATTTCTAATTGCAAGCTTTTATATTGAAGCTCTTGATTTATTTTGGCAAGGCATGCATACTCCAAACATGTTTTTACATCGCTATGCTTGGATTTTCTCTACCTTGTTAATTTACACAGCAGCGGAAGTCTTAAATCGTCTAAAAGAAATTAAAATCTGGAATTTTTTAGTTTCGCTTTTTCTTATAGTAACAGGATTTTTAGCTACCATCTATCTAAAATCACATTATTCTTTTTTAACAGATTTGAATATTCTGCTTACTCTTGAATTTTTGGTTGTCTATTCGCTTTTACTCCTTGCAGTTATCAAAAAGTTTATCTCTGTGAATCTGTTTACCATTCTAATCTCGTTATTTATAATAGTTGAAATAAGTTTAAATGCTTCATCTCAAATGGACGGAATTGCTAAAGAATGGGGCTTTGCTTCTCGAAGTGCATATAATCGAGATATCCCAGCTATGGAATCTTTCTCAACATATATTGGAAATCAATTTACTCGTACTGAGAAACTAGAGACTCAGACAGGAAATGACAGTATGAAATTCAACTATAATGGAATCTCTCAATTTTCATCTGTTCGAAATCGTTCAGCAAGCTCTACTTTGGATAAACTTGGGTTTAAATCCTCTGGGACTAATCTTAATCTCCGCTATGCAAATAATAGTATTTTGGCTGATAGTTTATTTGGAATCCAGTACAATATCTCAGAAACCCCTATTGATAAGTATGGTTTCCAAGATATCTATCAAAAAGATAATCTTACCCTATATGAAAATCAATACTCTCTTCCGATTGCATTTGCTAGTCAATCTGTTTACAATGATGTCAAGTTCAATGAACATACCTTAGATAATCAGGCCTCATTTTTAAATCAACTTGCTAACGTCAATTTTGATTATTTTTCTCCAATACCTTATGAAAAAACCGAAAATACTGATGATTTGATTAGTGTTACAAGTTCTTCAAATGAGGATGCAGAAATTCAGTATCAAATTGAAGTACCAGAAAACAGCCAAGTTTATCTTTCTTTCACAAATCTTCACTTTTCTAATGATAAACAAAAGAAGGTTGACATCCTTGTAAATGGTGAAAAAAAGACTTTTACAACTGATAATGTCTTCTCCTTCTTTAATCTAGGCTATACAAAAGAGAAAAAGACTTTCAATATCAATATTAGTTTTCCTGGAAATTCACAAGTATCATTTGAATCTCCTACCTTCTATCGTTTAGATACCCAAACTTTAACTGAGGCAATTCAAAAAATTAAAGAACAACCTGTAACAGTATCAACTTCTAAAAACAAGGTTTTTGCTACATATGATGTCAAACAAGATACATCTATTTTCTTCACCATTCCTTATGACAAAGGTTGGTCTGCCTACCAATATGGTAAGAAAATAGAAATTAAACAAGCTCAAACTGGTTTTATGAAAGTTGATATTCCTAAGGGGAACGGAACTATTACACTTTCCTTCATTCCCAATGGTTTTATTACTGGAGCAATCTGTTCCTTTACTTCTCTCTTACTATTTGGAATCTATAATCACAGACGAAAGTTATCTAAGGCTTAAAAAATCGACCAGTTGATCGATTTTTTAATCTTCTTCCATTTTCTTAGGTTGATAGGCTAGCATGCCTAAACCAGTAAATAGGGCTAATATCACTGCAAGGAAAATGACTTGATGATGAATATTTCCTGTCATAGAGATTGTTTGTCGTAATCCCGAAACTGAATAACTCATTGGTAACCAGGGATTAATAGCTCTAAAGAAATCATTTGTCAAAGTAAGTGGGTAAGTACCTGCACTTGATGCTAACTGTAATAAAAGCAAAATAAGAGAAAAGAAAGCTCCTATACGACTATTCCATGTTGTTAAAGAGGTCACCATAGACATGAATACTAAACTTGTTAGGATAATGAGAATAAATGTTCTCATCTCATGATTAGCAGTTAAACCAATAAGATGAACTCCTCCATATACCAAAATTCCTGCTAAAACAGCTATAATACCATTTATTTCAGCTCGAGATTTCAACCAAGCCCAACGGCTCTCCGGATGACGTCCTGAAGGCAACTTCGCAAAGATCATATTCGTTGATATTGCTGCAACAAAGAGAGCAACTGATATCATATAAGGAGCCATTGCAATTCCATTTACAGGAACTTGGTCATTGTCAGTTTTGGAGAGACTGAGAGGATTTGACAAAATCTCTGCATTTTTAGATTCTGTTGATGCTGACTTGAGTTGATCACTAGCATTACCTAATCCTTGTCCCAAAGAAGCAACTCCTGTCTGTAAACCTTCCAATCCAGAAGTTAACTTTGTTCCACCTTCTGCTAGTTTCCCAGCTCCATCTGCCAATTTATTAGCTCCACTTTCTAATTGAGAAGCACCTGAAAGTAACTGACTAGATTTGTCAGCTAGTCGGCTAGAGCCTGACTGCAATTTATCAACTCCTGCTATCAATTCTTGACTCTTTTGATTCAATTGGTTAGAGCCAGTTGATAATTTTTCAATACCAGACACTAATTCTGGAGTTTTTTCAACTAATTGACCAACTCCTGCTGTCAAGTTAGAAGATTTTTGTGTCAAGGTGTTTGAGCCTGAAACTAGTTGATCCAAACTACCTGTCAAGGTGGCATTTTTTTCACTTAGTTGACTTGCGCCCTGAGAAACTTTATCAACACCTGTAGTATATGTATTTATACCTGATGCAATCGACTGACTAGCAGGAACTAATTTACTAGTAACAGCTCCTTGTATCTCTGTTAATCCACTTGACAACCCTGTCAAAGAAGTAGCAGCAAGCGGTAATACTTGATTAGCTTGATTTTTTAATGTCGAAAGATTAGAAGATTGATTTTGTAAGTTTTCTAAACCTCCCTGTAAACCTTGTACTAAAGCTATAATTAACTGAGCCGATTGAACACTATCAGTCGAATGTTGAGATACAGAAGCGCTTATCTCAGCTTGTTGCTCACTTGTCAATGATTGATAAGCTGCTGTCAATTGAATATTGGCTAATGTAGTCGCTTTATCAGACTGGGCACTTGCTAACATTTGATTAGAAAGAGATACTATACTTGATAAAACAGAATCTAATTGTTTTGTATCTTCAACATCAATATTTTGAATAACTTGATTTAACTGATTCAGACCAGAAGATAATTGATTAATTTGATCTTTTTTCCCAGACGAAGCATCTAACTTGCTAGAAAGTTGTTGAATCCCTTCACTTAATTGCTCCACCCCCATTCGAAGTGTAGCTGATTGATTAGATAACTGATGAGCACCTGTTGCAAGATTTCCCACTCCGTTTGTATAAGCACTAACACCAGATGAAAATTGAGTAAGACCAGCATTAAGCTGAGAAACACCGCCAGTATAGGATTCTACACCAGTATATAACTGATTGATTCCTCTTAATAATTCAGGACTTTTAGAAGATAATTGACCTAATCCGCTATCTAATTGACTCACTGCACCAGTATATGTAACTAAACCACTATTAAAATTCCCTAAGGCAAGATGAAGTTGTTCGACACCAGAAACATAAGAGGATAATCCTCTAGTAAACTGTTCCGTTCCATTTGAAAATGTTAAACTTGAATCTGCTAAAGAGTGTAGGTTAGTAGTTAATGTTTGACTTCCTGTCACTAACTGATTCGCTCCATCAGTTAATTTTTCACTACCAGAATCTGCTTGACTCATGCCATCCTTTAAATCGACCATTTTGTTAAATAAAGCTTTAGTATAGGTCTTGGTTACATTGGTAGAAACATTCTGCTTTAATTGTGTCATAGCAGAATCACTCATCTTGCTGGCAATAAAGCTATGACCACTTGAAGTCTGATAATCAATTTGCATTTGCTCTGGATGATCCGTTAAAATAGAAGCTGCTTTTTCAGATAAATCACTTGGTAAAGTCACTACCATATAGTAATCGCCATCTTCCAATCCCTTCTTTCCTTCATCTTCATCCACGAAATGAAAATCCAAGGTTTTATTTTCTTTTAAATTGGACACCATGTCTTTTCCTATTGCCATAGTATTATCATTATAGGAAGCCTCTTTATCATTATTGACAACTGCCACAGGTAAGTCAGACACTTGACCATATGGATCCCACATTGATGACAAAAATATGATATTGTACAGAGCTGGAATAAGAGAAATCCCTATCATGACAATAATAAAGGTTGGTTTTTTAAAAATTGCTTTCCATTCTTTAAACATAGTTTCTCCTTTTTTAAACATATTGTCTAAAATTTTGATATAATAGATTATACATTAAAAAATCTAAATTACAAGATAAAAAATCCATTTTTAGACATATAGTCTAATTTGTTTACAAGGAGGAAATATGCAAGAAAGTAACAAACGCTTAAAAACAAAGCGAACTATTGAAAATGCTATGGTACAATTACTAATGGAACAACCATTTGATCAAATTTCTACTGTCAAGTTAGCAGAAAAAGCCGGAATTAGTCGTTCCAGCTTCTATACTCACTATAAGGATAAGTATGATATGATTGAGCACTATCAAAGTAAGCTATTTCATACATTTGAATATATTTTTCAAAAACATGCTCATCACAAAAGAGACGCTATTTTAGAAGTCTTTGAATATCTGGAATCAGAACCACTTCTGGCTGCCCTTCTTTCTGAAAATGGGACCAAAGAAATCCAAAATTTCTTACGAAATAAACTTCATATCATGCTCAGTACAGATTTACAAAAGCGATTTATGCAACTGAATCTCAATACCACTGAATTAGAATATAGTAGTATTTATCTAACTCATGCACTTTTTGGTGTCTGCCAAACTTGGATTGCACACGGAAAAAAAGAAAGTCCTCAAGAAATAACAGACTTCCTTATGAAGATGCTTGGTGATACAAATTGATACAAAAAGAGGAACACAGCTGTGTTCCCTTTTATCTATACTCCGCCAGTAGGACTCGAACCTACGACATCATGATTAACAGTCATGCGCTACTACCAACTGAGCTATGGCGGATAAAATAGTCCGTACGGGATTCGAACCCGTGTTACCGCCGTGAAAAGGCGGTGTCTTAACCCCTTGACCAACGGACCTTCTATCTGTAGCAGATATAACCATTATATCAATTTCTTGCTAATTGTCAATTACTTTTGAGATTTTTTCTCTAAAATATCTTTTAATTTTCTAATTTTTAACCTTGAAATAGGACAGCGATGATCTTCATAGAAAACAACTTCTAGATTCTTTCGGTCAATTTCTCTGATATTGCCTATATTTACTAAAAATGACTTATGAGGGGAATAAAATCGCTGAGTATGTTTGTCCTTTTCCTGAATATCTGTCATGGTACCATAGAACTCTTTGGCAAAATTCTTACCAATAATGCGCAATTTATGAGAGACTCCTGTCGTTTCAATATACAAAATATCATGGTAAGGAATTTTTAAATCATTTCCCTTGTAATTGTAGTCAAAATAATCTACCACATCTTCATTTTCAAGTAACATACTCTTCGTGTAAAAAATATTTTGCTCAATTCTCTTCTTAAACATCTCATCATTGATATCCTTATCAACAAAATCTAGAGCTGATACCTGGTATTTATAGGTGAGAGTCGCAAACTCTGATCGACTGGTGATAAAGACGATAATAGCGTAAGGATTGTAATGACGAATGAGTTGAGCCACTTCAAATCCCTTTTTCTCAATCCCATGAATATCGATGTCTAAGAAATAAAGCTGATTTACTTCATCGTTTTCAATGTATTCTTCAAATTCACGGACTTTTCCCGTTGTCTTGTATGATATTGGAATATTCGATTCTTTCGAAATTTCATCCAATATTCTCTCTAGTCTCACTTGATGTTCAATAACATCCTCTAAAATTAAAACTTTCATTCAAATTCCCTCTTAAATCTAATAATTTGTCTAAATGTACTGCCTTCCATCTCTGTTTCTAAAATGATGTTGTTGTACTTATCTAGTAGTTCTTTCACATTATTTAATCCGACTCCTCGATTTCTTCCCTTAGTGGAGAATCCTAAGGCAAATAGATCTTCTGAAGGAGTCATCGTCATTTTACATGAATTCTGAATCACAATAACTGTTTCAGTTTCCATCTTAATAACTGCTACTTCCATCTGCTTTTTATAGCTATCAGCCGATCCTTCGACAGCATTGTTCAATAAAACGCTCATGATACGAACCAAATCCAATAGTTCAATTGGGAGCTTGGTAATCGTATCTTTTACTTCCAGTGTAAACTCCACACCGTTATTTCGAGCATAGACAATTGACTGAGCAACCAAACTTCGTAAAGCTGAGTCTTCTATGTTGTTCAAATCAAAGTAAGTGTACTTATCTGAACGCAGTTTATGATTGGCTTTGACCAAAACTTCATTGTAAATTCTGTCAATTTCCTGTAAATCACCACTGTCAATTGCCATCTGCATGCTGACAAGCATACCAGCATAGTCATGTCGAAAACCACGAATTTCATTATACAGACCGACAATTTCATCTGTATAATTCTGTAAATGTTTCTGTTCAAATTTCTTCTGCTTCAACGCAATCTCTTTCTCCATTTGTTCTTTATGAGAATTCATTGCAAAGAAGGTCAAAAATAGAGAGATAAAGACAATAGATGACAAAATACTTCCAAAACTATTCAAATGTTTAATCGTACTTACCATATCAGAAACGAAAGATACAATATGTAGCAATAGTAAAGCAAAAAATACTTTTTTCAAGAAAGGATAAAGGTAGTCCTTGTCAAAATAGATTAGTTCCAAATGGAAATAATGAATTATTTTTAAGACAACAAAATAGGTTAACACCGTTACAACGAAAAAGAATGGGTAATAATGTTGTAAAACAAAATTGTCTCCTGTTATAGAGGAGAAAGTTACGGACAGAAAGTTATGAGTGCTCTCATATAAAAGAGATAGTAGTAAACTTAGAAATAGTCCTCTATCCCTCTCATACTGTTTAATCCATCGAAAATAGGAATATAAGCCCAAAGGAAGTAAAAATGTTGCAGTCCCTAACCCATCCAAATTTAGAAGATAAAAGGAAAGTTCAAGTACTACTTCTACTAGTAATGTATAAGCACCAAAAACGTATAGCTCTTTTCTATTTATTTGACCTTTACAAATTAAATGGTAACTGTAACTAATAATTAAAAAATGACCAATAACTGTCCCAAATCCAAGTAAATTCATTACTCTTTCTCCTTATTTCATTACTTTTTTCGTTGGAAAAGAAAATCAAGGATGAGGTCTGAAACTCTACTTTCCCCACCTTGAATCTCCTGCAAGTCTTT
Source organism: Streptococcus sp. 5004 (assembly GCF_013276755.1). GTDB lineage: Bacteria > Bacillota > Bacilli > Lactobacillales > Streptococcaceae > Streptococcus. The sequence goes on from NZ_VMLP01000006.1 coordinate 72,826, forward strand.
TTCCTTCAAGGCTACAAACTGTTCCAATTTAACTGTGTTTTTCATAATAAAATCTCCTAAAATGTTTTTTTTTTGTAAGCTAACTTACAAAAACCATTATACAAAATGGAATTTCATTTTAGATAAAATTCTCTCAACTGTCATTTTTTTCTCCCCAAGTGTACTTTTTTAAGAAAAAAGCCGGGAAAATTCCCAGCTTTGCTACTATATTGATCCCAGCAGGATTCGAACCTGCGACCGTTCGCTTAGAAGGCGAATGCTCTATCCAGCTGAGCTATGAGACCTAACACCATTATTCTACCAAAAATTCAATTAAAAGTCAATTTTCTATTTATGATAGGGCGAACCCTGCTGAATCGTAAAAGCGCGATAGATTTGTTCAACAAGAACTAGTCTCATTAACTGATGGGGCAAGGTTAAACGGCCAAAACTAACAGAAAGATTAGCTCTCTTTTTTACATCCTGTGCTAACCCCAGACTCCCTCCAATAATAAATGTAAGAGTAGAAAATCCTTTTATAGAAGCTTCTTCTAATTGTTTACTAAATTCTTCTGATGAGAACATTTTCCCTTCGATAGCCAACACAATAACGAAATCACGGTCACCAACTTTTGATAAAATTCTCTGCCCTTCTATTTCTAAAATCTTTTGATTTTCTGACTCACTGGCTTTATCTGGTGTTTTTTCATCTGCTAGCTCAATCATTTCAAGCTTAGCAAATCGAGAAATTCGTTTTGAATACTCCGCGATACCATCTTTTAAATACTTTTCTTTCAGTTTCCCAACTGTTACAATTTTAATTTTCATGACTCTATTCTAACATATTCTCTATTTTTTCACATCTTATTCACAAAATAAAAAATAGATTTCAATTGAGAAAATCACAGTTTTAAAAGAGTTATCCACAGTTTGTGTAAAACTTTTGTGTTTAAGTTATAATTAAGCTAGTCAGTTTATACTTTCAGTAATTCAAAAATATGGAGGCAAATATGAAACATTTAAAAACATTTTACAAAAAAGGGTTTCAATTATTAGTCGTTATCGTCATTAGCTTTTTTAGTGGAGCCTTGGGTAGTTTTTCAATAGCTCAACTAACTCAAAAAAGTAGTGTAAGCAACTCTAATAACAATAGCACCATTACACAGACTGCCTATAAGAACGAAAATTCAACAACACAGGCTGTTAACAAAGTAAAAGATGCTGTTGTTTCCGTTATTACTTATTCAGCAAATAGACAAAATAGCGTATTTGGCAATGATGATACTGACACAGATTCTCAGCAAATCTCTAGTGAAGGATCTGGAGTTATTTATAAAAAGAATGATAAAGAAGCTTACATCGTCACCAACAATCACGTTATAAATGGCGCCAGCAAAGTAGATATTCGATTGTCAGATGGAACTAAAGTACCTGGAGAAATCGTCGGAGCTGACACTTTCTCTGATATTGCTGTCGTCAAAATCTCTTCAGAAAAAGTTACAACAGTAGCTGAGTTTGGTGATTCTAGCAAGTTAACCGTAGGAGAAACTGCTATTGCCATTGGTAGCCCGTTAGGTTCTGAATATGCAAATACTGTTACTCAAGGTATCGTATCTAGTCTCAATCGAAATGTATCCTTAAAATCTGAAGATGGACAAGCCATTTCTACAAAAGCCATCCAAACTGATACTGCTATTAACCCAGGTAACTCTGGTGGCCCACTGATCAATATTCAAGGACAGGTTATCGGAATTACCTCAAGTAAAATTGCCACAAATGGAGGAACATCTGTAGAGGGTCTTGGTTTCGCAATTCCTGCAAATGATGCTATCAATATTATTGAACAGTTAGAAAAGAACGGAAAAGTGACGCGTCCAGCTTTGGGAATCCAGATGGTTAATTTATCTAATATAAGTACAAGCGACATCAGAAGACTCAATATTCCAAGTAATGTTACATCTGGCGTAGTTGTTCGTTCTGTACAAAGTAATATGCCTGCCAATGGTCACCTCGAAAAATACGATGTGATTACAAAAGTGGATGATAAAGATATTGCTTCATCAACAGACTTACAAAGTGCTCTTTACAATCATTCTATCGGAGACACCATTAAGATTACTTACTATCGTAACGGTAAAGAAGAAACTACATCCATCAAGCTTGACAAGAGTTCAGGTGATTTAGAATCTTAATTGACATCTATGTAAAGAAAACTTTACATAAGAGAAAAGATGTGTTAGTGTAGAATCATGGAAAAATTTGAAATGATTTCTATCACGGATATACAAAAAAATCCCTATCAACCCCGAAAAGAATTTGATAGAGAAAAACTAGATGAACTAGCACAGTCTATCAAAGAAAATGGACTCATTCAACCGATTATTGTTCGTCAATCTCCTGTTATTGGTTATGAAATCCTTGCAGGAGAAAGACGCTATCGGGCTTCACTTTTAGCTGGTCTAAGGTCTATCCCAGCTGTTGTTAAACAGCTTTCAGATCAAGAGATGATGGTCCAATCCATCATTGAAAATTTACAGAGAGAAAATTTAAATCCAATAGAAGAAGCACGCGCTTATGAATCTCTCGTAGAGAAAGGATTCACCCATGCTGAAATTGCAGATAAAATGGGCAAGTCTCGTCCATATATTAGCAACTCCATTCGTTTGCTTTCCTTACCAGATGCTATCCTCTCAGAAGTAGAAAATGGCAAACTATCACAAGCACATGCTCGTTCGCTAGTTGGATTGAATAAGGAACAACAAGACTATTTCTTTCAACGGGTTATAGAAGAAGATATTTCTGTAAGGAAATTAGAAGCTCTTCTGACAGAGAAAAAACAAAAGAAACAGCAAAAAAATGATCATTTCATACAAAATGAAGAAGAACAGTTAAAAAAACTACTCGGATTAGATGTAGAAATTAAACTATCTAAAAAAGATAGTGGAAAAATCATTATTTCTTTTTCAAATCAAGAAGAATATAGTAGAATTATCAACAGCCTGAAATAAGGCTGTTCTTTTATTTTTTTATCTCACAAGGTTATCCACTATTTTTTTCGATAAAAAGCTTAATAAATCAATAGTTTCTGACTTTATCCCCAACCTGTGGATAAAACTTGATAACATTGTGGATTATTTTTCACAGCTTGTGGAAAATTCTTACTATCTATGGTAAAATAGGTCTAGTATTAAACTTTTAAATAGTAAAGGAGGAGAAAGGATTGAAAGAAAAACAATTTTGGAATCGTATATTAGAATTTGCTCAAGAAAGACTGACTCGATCCATGTATGATTTCTATGCTATTCAAGCTGAACTCATCAAGGTAGAGGAAAATGTTGCCACTATATTTTTACCACGATCTGAAATGGAAATGGTCTGGGAAAAACAACTAAAAGATATTATTGTAGTTGCTGGATTTGAAATTTATGATGCTGAGATTACTCCTCACTATATTTTCACTAAACCTCAAGATACGGCTATCTCACAAGTTGAAGAAGCTACAAATTCAACTCTTTATGACTATAGTCCAAAGTTAGCATCTATTCCTTATTCGGATACGGGATTAAAAGAAAAGTATACCTTTGATAATTTTATTCAAGGGGATGGAAATGTTTGGGCAGTATCAGCCGCTTTGGCTGTCTCTGAAGATTTGGCCTTGACCTATAATCCTCTTTTTATCTATGGAGGACCTGGGCTTGGTAAGACTCACCTGTTAAACGCTATTGGAAATGAAATTCTAAAAAATATTCCAAATGCGCGTGTTAAATATATTCCTGCCGAAAGCTTTATCAATGACTTTCTTGATCACCTAAGACTTGGGGAAATGGAAAAGTTTAAAAAGACCTATCGTAGTCTTGATCTTTTGTTAATCGATGATATCCAGTCACTCAGCGGAAAAAAAGTCGCAACTCAGGAAGAATTTTTCAATACCTTTAACGCCCTTCATGACAAGCAAAAACAGATTGTCCTAACCAGTGATCGTAGTCCAAAACATCTAGAAGGGCTCGAGGAGAGGCTTGTCACGCGCTTTAGTTGGGGATTGACACAAACTATCACCCCCCCTGACTTTGAAACACGTATTGCCATTTTACAAAGTAAAACGGAACATTTAGGCTACAATTTTCAAAGTGATACTCTAGAATACCTAGCTGGGCAATTTGACTCAAATGTTCGAGATCTTGAGGGAGCTATCAATGACATCACTTTAATTGCCAGAGTAAAAAACATCAAGGATATCACTATTGATATTGCTGCAGAAGCTATTAGAGCTCGCAAACAAGATGTTAGCCAAATGCTCGTCATCCCAATTGACAAAATCCAAAATGAAGTTGGTAACTTTTATGGTGTTAGTATCAAAGAAATGAAAGGAAGCAGACGCCTTCAAAATATTGTTTTAGCCCGTCAAGTAGCCATGTATTTATCTAGAGAACTGACAGATAATAGTCTTCCAAAAATTGGGAAGGAATTTGGAGGAAAAGATCATACAACAGTCATTCATGCCCATGCAAAAATTAAATCTTTGATTGATGAAGACGATAATTTACGTTTAGAAATTGAATCAATCAAAAAGAAAATCAAATAACTTGTGGATAACTTTCGCTTTTTTATCTTTTTTATCCACATTTTTTAAACAAGCTAAAAAACTTGATATGACTTACTTTTAGTCTGTTTTCCACAGATTTCACAGACTCTATTATTACTATTATCCTTCTAATATTAAAAATAAATAAAGGAGAATCCATGATTCATTTTTCAATTAATAAAAATTTATTTCTACAAGCCTTAAATATTACTAAGAGAGCTATTAGTTCTAAAAATGCCATTCCTATTTTATCAACAGTAAAAATTGACGTGACCAACGAAGGTGTTACTTTAATTGGTTCAAATGGTCAGATTTCAATTGAAAATTTTATTTCTCAAAAAAATGAAGATGCTGGTTTGTTAATTACTTCTTTAGGTTCGATTCTTCTTGAAGCTTCTTTCTTTATCAATGTAGTATCTAGTCTACCTGATGTGACTCTTGATTTTAAAGAAATTGAACAAAATCAAATTGTTTTAACCAGTGGAAAATCAGAAATTACCCTAAAAGGAAAAGATAGCGAACAGTACCCACGAATCCAAGAAATTTCAGCAAGCACTCCTTTGGTTCTTGAAACAAAATTACTCAAGAAAATTATCAATGAAACAGCTTTTGCTGCAAGTACACAAGAGAGTCGTCCAATTTTGACAGGTGTTCATTTTGTATTGAGTCAACACAAAGAGTTAAAAACAGTGGCAACAGACTCTCATCGTCTAAGCCAGAAAAAATTGACTCTTGAAAAAAATAGTGATGATTTTGCTGTCGTAATCCCTAGCCGTTCTCTACGCGAATTTTCAGCGGTATTTACAGATGATATTGAAACTGTAGAGATTTTCTTTGCTAACAATCAAATCCTCTTTAGAAGTGAAAATATTAGTTTCTACACACGTTTGTTAGAAGGAAACTATCCTGACACAGATCGCTTGATTCCAACAGACTTTAACACCACTATTACTTTTGATGTGGTAAACTTACGCCAGTCAATGGAACGTGCTCGTCTTTTATCAAGTGCGACTCAAAATGGTACTGTGAAACTTGAAATTAAAGATGGGGTTGTTAGTGCCCATGTTCACTCTCCAGAAGTTGGTAAAGTAAACGAAGAAATCGATACTGACCAGGTTACTGGGGATGATTTGACCATTAGTTTCAACCCAACTTACTTGATTGATTCTCTTAAAGCTTTAAATAGCGAAAAGGTGACCATTAGCTTTATCTCAGCTGTTCGTCCATTTACTCTTGTGCCAGCAGATACTGACGAAGACTTCATGCAGCTCATTACACCAGTTCGTACTAATTAAGTGAAAGAGGTTGAGCTTAGCTCGCCTCTTTTATGATATAATCGAAAAAGAAAAGGAGAGTAGTATGTATCAAGTTGGAAATTTTGTTGAAATGAAAAAACCACATGCTTGTACTATCAAGTCAACAGGAAAAAAAGCTAATCGTTGGGAAATTACACGTGTGGGAGCAGATATCAAAATAAAATGCAGTAATTGTGACCATGTTGTCATGATGGGACGCTATGATTTTGATCGAAAAATGAATAAAATTATTGACTGAGAACCCTTAGTTAGAGGGTTAGCACTTTATCCCTTTTTGTGTTATAATATTAGGGATTGAAATGAAAACGGAGAATGAGAAATATGGCTTTGACAGCAGGTATCGTTGGTTTGCCAAACGTTGGTAAATCAACACTATTTAATGCAATTACAAAAGCAGGAGCAGAGGCAGCAAACTACCCATTTGCGACGATTGATCCAAACGTTGGAATGGTTGAAGTTCCAGATGAACGCCTACAAAAACTAACTGAAATGATTATTCCTAAAAAGACAGTTCCCACAACATTTGAATTTACAGATATTGCAGGGATTGTAAAAGGAGCTTCAAAAGGAGAAGGGCTAGGGAATAAATTCTTGGCCAATATTCGTGAAGTAGATGCGATTGTTCACGTAGTTCGTGCTTTTGATGATGAAAATGTCATGCGCGAGCAAGGACGTGAAGACGCCTTTGTAGATCCACTTGCAGATATTGATACAATTAATCTGGAATTGATTCTTGCTGACTTAGAATCAGTCAATAAGCGTTATGCACGTGTAGAAAAGATGGCACGTACGCAAAAAGATAAGGAATCAGTAGCAGAGTTTAATGTTCTTCAAAAAATTAAACCAGTCCTTGAAGATGGGAAATCAGCACGTACCATTGAATTCACAGATGAGGAACAAAAGGTTGTCAAAGGTCTCTTCCTTTTGACGACTAAACCAGTTCTCTATGTTGCTAATGTAGATGAGGATGTAGTTTCAGATCCAGATTCTATCGACTATGTCAAACAAATTCGTGAATTTGCAGCGACAGAAAATGCTGAAGTAGTCGTTATTTCTGCGCGTGCTGAGGAAGAAATTTCTGAGTTAGACGATGAAGACAAGCAAGAGTTTCTTGAAGCACTTGGATTGACAGAATCAGGCGTTGACAAGTTGACGCGTGCAGCTTACCACTTGCTTGGATTGGGAACTTACTTCACAGCTGGTGAAAAAGAAGTTCGCGCTTGGACCTTCAAACGTGGTATGAAGGCTCCTCAAGCAGCTGGTATTATCCACTCAGACTTTGAAAAAGGCTTTATTCGTGCAGTAACCATGTCATACGATGATTTGGTGAAATATGGATCTGAAAAGGCCGTAAAAGAAGCTGGACGTTTGCGTGAAGAGGGAAAAGAATATATCGTTCAAGATGGCGATATCATGGAATTCCGCTTTAATGTCTAAAAAATTAATAAATTGTGTCAATTAGGTTGGAAAAAAATTCCAACCCTTTTGGCTTTTGAAAGGAAAAATAAATGACCAAATTACTTGTAGGCTTGGGAAATCCAGGGGATAAATATTTTGAAACAAAACACAATGTTGGTTTTATGTTGATTGATCAACTAGCGAAAAAACAGAATGTCACTTTTACACACGATAAGATATTTCAAGCTGACCTAGCATCCTTTTTCCTAAATGGAGAAAAAATTTATCTTGTCAAACCAACGACCTTTATGAATGAAAGTGGAAAAGTAGTTCATGCTTTATTGACTTACTATAGTTTGGATATTGAAGATTTACTCGTCATTTACGACGACCTTGACATGGAAGTTGGGAAAATTCGTTTAAGAGCAAAGGGCTCAGCAGGTGGTCACAATGGTATTAAGTCTATTATTCAACATATTGGAACTCAGGTCTTTAACCGTGTTAAGATTGGAATCGGAAGACCTAAAAATGGTATGTCAGTTGTTCACCATGTTTTGAGTAAGTTTGACAAGGATGATTATATTGATATTTTACAGTCTATTGACAAGGTTGACGATTCTGTAAACTACTATTTACAAGAGAAAAATTTTGAGAAAACAATGCAGAGGTATAATGGATAAATGGTGACCTTATTAGACTTATTCTCAGAAAATGATCAGATTAAAAAATGGTATCAAAATCTGACAGATAAGAAAAGACAACTAATACTTGGTTTATCAACGTCTACTAAGGCTCTTGCAATTGCAAGTAGTCTAGAAAAAGAAGATAAGATTGTGTTACTGACGTCCACTTATGGAGAGGCAGAAGGACTGGTTAGTGATCTTATCACTATCTTGGGTGAGGAACTTGTTTATCCGTTTTTGGTAGATGACTCCCCTATGGTCGAGTTTTTGATGTCTTCACAAGAAAAAATCATTTCACGGGTTGAAGCCTTGCGTTTTTTGACTGATTCATCTAAGAAAGGGATTTTAGTTTGTAATATCGCAGCAAGTCGATTGATTTTACCGTCTCCAAATGTATTCAAAGATAGTATTGTAAAAATAACAGTTGGTGAAGAATATGACCAACACGTGCTTATCCATCAGTTAAAGGAAATAGGCTATCGAAAAGTTACTCAAGTACAAACTCAGGGTGAATTTAGTCTGCGAGGAGATATTTTAGATATTTTTGAAATATCCCAGTTAGAACCTTGCCGAATTGAGTTTTTTGGTGATGAAATTGATGGTATTAGGTCATTTGAAGTAGAAACACAACTATCAAAAGAAAATCAGACAGAACTCACCATTTTTCCAGCTAGTGATATGCTTTTGAGAGAAAAGGATTATCAACGAGGTCAGTCAGTTTTAGAAAAACAAATTTCAAAGACTTTATCACCTATTTTAAAATCATACTTAGAAGAAATTCTTTCAAGTTTTCACCAAAAACAAATTCATTCTGATTCACGGAAATTTTTATCTTTATGCTATGATAAGACATGGACTGTATTTGACTATATTGAAAAAGATACTCCAATATTCTTTGATGATTATCAAAAATTAATGAATCAGTATGAAGTCTTTGAAAGAGAATTAGCACAATACTTTACAGAAGAATTACAGAACAGTAAAGCATTTTCTGAGATGCAGTATTTTGCTGATACAGAGCAAATCTATAAAAAACAGAGTCCGGTGACCTTTTTCTCTAATCTGCAAAAGGGTTTAGGAAATCTCAAGTTTGATCAAATTTATCAATTTAATCAATATCCTATGCAGGAGTTTTTCAATCAATTTTCTTTTCTAAAAGAAGAAATTGAGCGATATAAAAAAATGAATTACACCATTATTCTGCAGTTTAGCAATTCAATGGGAAGTAAGGCATTGGAGGATATGTTAGAGGAATATCAGATTAAATTGGATTCCAGAGATAAGTCAAGTATCTGTAAAGAATCTGTAAACTTAATAGAGGGTAATCTCAGACGTGGTTTTCATTTTGTAGATGAAAAGATTTTATTGATAACTGAACATGAGATTTTTCAAAAGAAATTAAAACGTCGTTTTCGAAGACAACATGTTTCAAACGCAGAGAGATTAAAAGATTACAATGAACTTGAAAAAGGAGATTACGTTGTTCACCATATCCATGGAATTGGTCAATATCTAGGGATTGAAACAATTGAAATCAAAGGGATTCACCGTGATTATGTTAGTGTTCAATACCAAAACGGGGATCAAATCTCTATTCCAGTAGAACAGATTCATCTATTGTCTAAATATGTTTCAAGTGATGGGAAAGCTCCAAAACTCAATAAATTAAATGACGGTCATTTTAAAAAAGCCAAGCAAAAAGTTAAGAACCAGGTAGAGGATATAGCTGACGATTTAATTAAACTCTATTCTGAACGTAGTCAGTTGAAGGGCTTTGCTTTCTCAGCCGATGATGAAGGGCAAGATGCTTTTGATGATGCCTTCCCTTATGTTGAAACGGATGATCAACTTCGTAGTATCGAGGAAATCAAGAGAGATATGCAGGCTTCTCAGCCAATGGATCGACTTTTAGTTGGGGATGTTGGTTTTGGAAAGACTGAAGTTGCAATGCGTGCAGCCTTTAAGGCTGTCAATGATCACAAACAGGTTGTCGTTCTAGTTCCGACGACTGTTTTAGCGCAACAGCACTATACCAATTTTAAGGAACGATTCCAAAATTTTGCAGTTAATATTGATGTGTTGAGTCGCTTTAGAAGTAAAAAAGAGCAGACTGAAACACTTGAAAAATTGAAAAACGGTCAAGTTGATATCTTGATTGGAACTCATCGTGTTTTGTCAAAAGATGTTGTGTTTGCTGATTTAGGCTTGATGATTATTGATGAGGAACAGCGATTTGGTGTCAAGCATAAGGAAACCTTGAAAGAACTGAAGAAACAAGTGGATGTCCTAACTTTGACCGCTACTCCAATCCCTCGTACCCTCCATATGTCTATGCTGGGAATCAGAGATTTGTCTGTTATTGAAACTCCGCCGACTAATCGTTATCCAGTGCAAACCTATGTTTTGGAAAAGAATGAGAGTGTCATTCGTGATGCTGTTTTGCGTGAAATGGAGCGTGGAGGTCAAGTTTACTACCTTTACAACAAAGTTGACACGATTGACCAGAAGGTTTCAGAATTACAGGAGTTGATTCCAGAGGCTTCGATTGGATATGTTCATGGTCGAATGAGTGAAATCCAGTTGGAAAATACTCTACTAGACTTTATTGAGGGACAATACGATATCTTGGTGACGACTACCATTATTGAGACAGGGGTGGACATTCCAAATGCTAATACTTTATTTATTGAAAATGCGGACCATATGGGCTTGTCAACCTTGTATCAGTTAAGAGGAAGAGTCGGTCGTAGTAATCGTATTGCTTATGCCTATCTCATGTATCGTCCAGAAAAATCGATTAGTGAAGTCTCTGAAAAGAGATTAGAAGCGATTAAAGGATTTACAGAATTGGGATCTGGATTTAAGATTGCTATGCGAGATCTTTCGATTCGTGGAGCAGGGAATCTCCTAGGAAAATCCCAGTCTGGTTTCATTGATTCTGTTGGTTTTGAATTGTATTCGCAGTTATTAGAGGAAGCTATTGCTAAACGAAACGGTAATGCTAACACTAATACAAGAACCAGAGGGAATGCTGAGTTGATTTTGCAAATTGATGCCTATCTTCCTGATACTTATATTTCTGATCAACGACATAAGATTGAAATTTACAAGAAAATTCGTCAAATTGACAACCGTGTCAATTATGAAGAGTTACAAGAGGAGTTGATAGACCGTTTTGGAGAATACCCAGATGTAGTAGCCTATCTTTTAGAGATTGGTTTAGTCAAGTCATATTTGGACAAGGTATTTGTTCAACGTGTGGAAAGAAAAGATAATAAAATTACAGTTCAATTTGAAAAAGTCACTCAACGACTGTTTTTAGCTCAAGATTATTTTAAAGCTTTATCCGCAACGAACTTAAAAGCAGGCATCGCTGAGAATAAGGGATTAATGGAGCTTGTATTTGATGTCCAAAATAAGAAAGATTATGAAATTTTAGAAGGTCTGCTGATTTTTGGAGAAAGTTTATTAGAGATAAAAGAGTCTAAGAAAGAAAATTCCATTTGATATTTTTCTTCTATAAAATAGATAAAAATGGTACAATAATAAGTTGAGGTAATAAGGATGAGATTAGACAAATATTTAAAAGTATCGCGAATTATCAAGCGTCGTACAGTCGCAAAAGAAGTAGCAGATAAAGGCAGAATCAAGGTGAATGGAATCTTGGCCAAAAGTTCAACGGACTTGAAAGTTAATGACCAAGTTGAAATTCGTTTTGGAAATAAATTGTTACTTGTAAAAGTACTGGAGATGAAAGATAGTACAAAAAAAGAAGATGCAGCAGGCATGTATGAAATTATCAGTGAAACACGGGTAGAAGAAAATGTCTAAGAATATTGTACAATTGAATAATTCTTTTATTCAAAATGAATACCAACGTCGGCGCTACCTGATGAAAGAGCGACAAAAACGGAATCGTTTCATGGGTTGGGTACTGATTTTGATTATGCTGTTATTTATCTTGCCAACTTTTAATTTAGCGCAGAGTTATCAGCAATTACTCCAAAGACGTCAGCAATTAGCAGACTTGCAAACTCAGTATCGGACTTTGAGTGATGAAAAGGATAAGGAGACAGCATTTGCTACCAAGTTGAAAGATGAGGATTATGCTGCCAAATATACACGAGCGAAGTACTATTATTCTAAGTCGAGGGAAATAGTTTATACGATTCCTGACTTGCTTCAAAGGTGATAAAATGGAAAATTTATTAGATGTAATTGAGCAATTTTTGAGTTTATCAGATGAAAAGCTGGAAGAATTGGCTGATAAAAATCAATTATTGTGTTTACAAGAAGAAAAGGAAAGGAAGAATGCGTAAATTCTTAATTATTTTGTTGCTACCGAGTTTTTTGACCATCTCAAAAGTCGTTAGCACAGAAAAAGAAGTCGTCTATACTTCGAAAGAAATTTATTACCTTTCACAATCTGACTTTGGTATTTATTTTAGAGAAAAGCTAAGTTCTCCTATGGTTTATGGAGAAGTTCCTGTCTATGCGAATGAAGATTTAGTAGTGGAATCTGGAAAATTGACTCCTAAAACAAGTTTTCAAATAACCGAGTGGCGCTTAAATAAACAAGGAATTCCGGTATTTAAGCTATCAAATCATCAATTTATAGCTGCGGACAAACGATTTTTATATGATCAGTCAGAGGTAACTCCAATAATAAAAAAAGTATGGTTAGAATCTGACTTTAAACTGTACAATAGTCCTTATGATTTAAAAGAAGTGAAATCATCCTTATCAGCTTATTCACAAGTATCAATTGATAAGACCATGTTTGTAGAAGGAAGAGAATTTCTACATATTGATCAGGCTGGATGGGTAGCTAAAGAATCAACTTCTGAAGAAGATAATCGGATGAGTAAAGTCCAAGAAATGTTATCGGAAAAATATCAGAAGGATTCATTCTCTATTTATGTTAAGCAACTGACTACTGGAAAAGAAGCAGGTATCAATCAAGATGAAAAGATGTATGCAGCTAGCGTTTTGAAACTCCCTTATCTCTATTATGCGCAAGAAAAAATAAATGATGGTCTTTATCAGTTAGATACGACTGTAAAATACGTATCTGCAGTCAATGATTTTCCAGGTTCTTATAAACCAGAGGGAAGTGGTAGTCTTCCTAAAAAAGAGGATAATAAAGAGTATTCTCTCAAGGACTTAATCACAAAAGTATCTAAAGAATCTGATAATGTAGCTCATAATCTATTGGGTTATTACATTTCAAACCAATCTGATGCCACATTCAAATCCAAGATGTCTGCCATTATGGGAGATGATTGGGATCCAAAAGAAAAATTGATTTCTTCCAAGATGGCCGGGAAGGTCATGGAAGCTATTTATAATCAAAATGGATTTGTGCTAGAGTCTTTGACTAAAACAGATTTTGATAATCAGCGAATTGCCAAAGGTGTTTCTGTGAAGGTAGCTCATAAAATTGGGGATGCGGACGAATTTAAGCATGATACGGGTGTTGTCTACGCAGATTCTCCATTTATTCTTTCTATTTTCACTAAGAATTCTGATTATGATACAATTTCTCAGATATCCAAGGATGTTTATGAGGTTCTAAAATGAGAAAACAAGATTTTTTAAATCATTTTCTCAAGAAGGGATATTTCAAAAAGCATACTAAGGTGGTGCTAGCTCTTTCTGGTGGGTTAGATTCTATGTTTCTATTTAAGGTATTATCTACTTATCAAAAAGAGTTAGAAATTGAACTGATTTTAGCACATGTGAATCATAAGCAGAGAGTAGAATCAGATTGGGAAGAACAGGAATTAAGGAAGTTAGCTGCTGAAGCAGAGCTTCCTATTTATATTAGCAATTTTTTAGGAGAATTTTCAGAAGCGCGGGCTCGACATTTTCGTTATGATTTTTTTCAAGAGGTCATGAAAAAGACAGGTGCGACAGCTTTAGTCACTGCCCACCATGCTGATGACCAGGTGGAAACGATTTTGATGCGTTTGATTCGAGGTACTCGTTTGCGCTATCTATCAGGAATTAAGGAGAAGCAAGTAGTAGGAGAGATAGAAATCATTCGTCCCTTCTTGCATTTTCAGAAAAAAGACTTTCCTTCAATTTTTCACTTTGAAGATACATCAAATAAGGAAAATCATTATTTTCGAAATCGTATTCGAAACTCTTATTTACCAGAATTAGAGAAAGAAAATCCTAGATTTAGAGATGCAATCTTAAGTATTGGAAATGAAATTTTAGATTATGACTTAGCTATAGCTGAATTATCTAATAATATTGATGTAGAAAATTTAGATCAGCTATTGTCTTACTCTGAGTCTACACAAAGAGTTTTACTTCAAACTTATCTGAATCGTTTTCCAGATTTGAATCTTACAAAAGCGCAGTTTGCTGAAGTTCGGCAAATTTTAAAAACTAAAAGCCAGTATCGTCATCTGCTTAAAAATGGCTATGAATTGATAAAAGAGTATCAACAGTTTCAGATTTGTAAAATCAGTCCGCAGGCTGATGAAAAGGAAGATGAACTTGTGTTACACTATCAAAATCAGGTATCTTATCAAGGTTATTTATTTTCCTTTGGACTTCCATTAGAAGGTGAATCAATTCAACGAATACCTGTTTCACGGGAAACATCAATACTCATTCGTCATCGAAAAAGAGGAGATTTTTTGATTCAAAATGGGCATAGAAAAAAACTCAGACGTCTATTTATTGATTTGAAAATCCCTATGGAAAAGCGAAAATCTGCTCTGATTATTGAGCAATTTGGTGAAATTGTCTCAATTTTGGGAATTGCGACTAGTGATTTGAGTAAAAACACGAAAAATGATATAATGAACACTGTACTTTATATAGAAAAAATAGATAGGTAAAAAAATGTTAGAAAACGATATTAAAAAAATCCTCGTTTCACACGATGAAATTACAGAAGCTGCTAAAAAATTAGGTGCTCAATTAACTAAGGACTATGCAGGAAAAAATCCAATCTTGGTTGGGATTTTAAAAGGATCTATTCCTTTTATGGCTGAATTGGTCAAACATATTGATACACATATTGAAATGGACTTCATGATGGTTTCTAGCTACCATGGTGGAACAGCAAGTAGTGGTGTCATCAATATCAAGCAAGATGTAACTCAAGATATTAAAGGAAGACATGTTCTATTTGTAGAGGATATCATTGATACAGGTCAAACTTTGAAGAATTTGCGAGATATGTTTATTGCAAGAGATGCAGCTTCTGTTAAGATTGCAACTTTATTGGATAAACCAGAGGGACGTGTTGTAGAAATTGAGGCAGACTATACCTGCTTTACTATCCCAAATGAGTTTGTAGTAGGTTATGGTTTAGACTACAAAGAAAATTATCGTAATCTTCCTTATGTTGGAGTATTGAAAGAAGAAGTGTATTCAAATTAGAAAGAACAATTTTTAATGAAAAAACAAAATAATGGTTTAATTAAAAATCCATTTCTATGGTTATTACTTATTTTTTTCCTAGTTACAGCTTACCAGTATTTTAGTACAGGTAGTGTTGCAGGGAAAAGTGAGCAAATTAATTATACAGAATTGGTAAAAGAAATTACCGATGACAATGTAAAAGAATTAACCTACCAACCAAATGGTAGTGTTATCGAAGTTTCGGGTGTCTATAAAAATCCTAAAACAAGTAAAGAAGAAACAGGCATTCAGTTCTTTTCTCCATCTGTTACAACAGTAGAGAAATTTTCAAGTATTATTCTTCCCTCTGATACTACAGTATCAGAATTGCAAAAACTTGCTTCGGACCATAAAGCAGAAGTAACTATTAAGCATGAAAGTTCAAGTGGTATGTGGATTAATCTACTCGTATCCATTGTGCCATTTGGAATTCTATTCTTCTTCCTATTCTCTATGATGGGAAATATGGGGGGAGGCAATGGTCGTAACCCAATGAGTTTTGGACGTAGTAAGGCTAAAGCTGCAAATAAAGAAGATATTAAAGTAAGATTTTCAGATGTTGCTGGAGCTGAGGAAGAAAAACAAGAACTAGTTGAAGTTGTTGAATTCTTAAAAGATCCAAAACGATTTACAAAACTTGGAGCCCGGATTCCAGCAGGTGTTCTTTTGGAGGGACCTCCGGGAACAGGTAAGACATTGCTTGCTAAGGCAGTCGCCGGAGAAGCAGGCGTTCCATTCTTTAGTATCTCAGGTTCTGACTTTGTAGAAATGTTTGTCGGAGTTGGAGCTAGTCGTGTTCGTTCTCTTTTTGAAGATGCCAAAAAAGCAGCGCCAGCTATTATCTTTATCGATGAAATTGATGCTGTCGGACGTCAACGTGGAGTTGGTTTAGGCGGAGGTAATGACGAACGTGAACAAACCTTGAACCAACTCTTGATTGAGATGGATGGTTTTGAGGGAAATGAAGGGATTATCGTCATCGCTGCTACAAACCGTTCAGATGTACTTGACCCTGCCCTTCTGCGTCCAGGACGTTTTGATAGAAAAGTATTGGTTGGCCGTCCTGATGTCAAAGGTCGTGAAGCAATCTTGAAAGTTCATGCTAAGAACAAGCCTTTAGCAGAAGATGTTGATTTGAAATTAGTTGCTCAACAAACTCCAGGCTTTGTTGGTGCTGATTTAGAGAATGTCTTGAATGAAGCAGCCTTGGTTGCCGCTCGTCGCAATAAATCGATAATTGATGCTTCAGATATTGATGAAGCAGAAGATAGAGTGATTGCTGGACCTTCTAAGAAAGATAAGACAGTTTCACAAAAAGAACGTGAATTGGTTGCCTACCATGAGGCAGGACATACCATTGTTGGTCTAGTCTTGTCGAATGCCCGTGTTGTTCATAAGGTTACAATTGTACCAAGAGGTCGTGCAGGTGGTTACATGATTGCACTTCCTAAGGAAGATCAAATGCTTCTATCTAAAGAAGATATGAAAGAGCAATTGGCTGGCTTAATGGGTGGACGTGTAGCTGAAGAAATTATCTTTAATGTCCAAACTACAGGAGCTTCAAACGACTTTGAACAAGCGACACAAATGGCGCGTGCAATGGTTACAGAGTACGGTATGAGTGAAAAACTTGGCCCAGTACAATATGAAGGAAATCATGCTATGTTTGGTGCACAGAGTCCTCAAAAATCAATTTCAGAACAAACAGCTTATGAAATTGACGAAGAGGTTCGTTCATTATTAAATGAAGCACGAAATAAAGCTGCTGAAATCATCCAATCAAATCGTGAAACTCATAAGTTGATTGCAGAAGCATTATTGAAATATGAAACATTGGATAGTACACAAATTAAAGCTCTTTATGAAACAGGAAAGATGCCTGAAACCGTAGAAGAGGAGTCTCATGCATTATCTTATGATGAAGTAAAGTCAAAAATGAATGACGAAAAATAACCCAAAGAGAGGCTTGTCCTCTCTTTTTTGTGCAGTTGAGGATCTAAAGGGTGCAGAATGGAGGAAATGTGCCAAAAGTGTTTCTGAATCTGTTAGACTGTATCTAGAAAGGGGAAGATTATGCTTAAAAAAATGTATGAAGAAGTCCAAGGAATTGTATACAAGTGTAGAAATGAATATTACCTTCATTTGTGGGAGCTATCGGATTGGGACCAAGAGGGCATGATATGTCTACATGAATTGATTAGTAGAGAAGAAGGGCTGGTAGAAGATATCCCTCGTTTAAGGAAATATTTCAAAACAAAATTCCGGAATCGAATTTTAGATTATCTCCGTAAGCAGGAAAGCCACAAACGAAGATATAATAAAGAACCTTATGAAGAAGTGGGTGAGATAAGTCATCGTATAAGTGAGGGCGGTCTGTGGCTAGATGACTATTATCTCTTTCATGAAACCCTAAGAGATTATAGAAACAAACAAACTAAAGAGCAACAAGAAGAGTTAGAACGCGTCTTAAGGGATGAACGCTTCCGAGGGCGTCAAAGAGTGCTAAAGGACTTACGTATTGTGTTTAAAGAGTTTGACATCCGTACCCACTAGGAAGTCATGCAAAAAAGGTAAATTCCCAAACTAACTTCCACCGCTAATCCAAGTGGAAGTTAGTCTGATAAAAATCCTAAAAACCAGTGGAAATCCGTGTCAGGGTAAGTTCCACTGGTTTTAATCATGCTTTATTTCATCGTTTTTGTAGCCGAAAGGAATCGAAAAAAAGAGCGCACAAAATCCCGTCATCTGAAAGCGTTTCAGAT